>JAJQCU010000246.1 GCA_021202575.1 Lachnospiraceae bacterium | reverse complement strand
AGGGGGCACAGTTCACTGCCGCGACGGTTCCGCCGGTAAAGGAAGGTGCCTGGGCTGACCATCTGCGTGGGGCGGCCAAAATTCTGTTTGAGGAATACCCTATCCGGACAGGCCTGTGCGGTGTGATCGAGGGAAGCCTGTCCATCGGCGGCTTAAGCTCCTCGGCGGCGGTCATTATCGCGTTCCTCACCGCCTTATGCAAGGGTTGCTCCGAGGCTCGCCGGTAGTTCAGCCATAATAGCTGAGATGCGGTTGGCAGCGTCTAAGGGCGATTCCTGCTGTACGTCGGCTTCGACCTTATTCTTTTCCGGGTAGAAGATGACACATCCGGAGAGGGACGGCGTTTCCCGTTTCAGGGAGTCGCTGCGGTATTTGTATTCCGTCTGCGCACCGCCAATGTCAAAGACAAGGCAGCATTCATTCATGTGCGTCCGCGCGTAGTCAGTCAGGCGAAGCCCAGTTTTCTCGTCCGGCTCGACATATTTATGGCTGTTCAGGCAGAAATGGGATTCCACATAAACATATTTCCTGGAATCTATGCGGCTGCGGAAGTACTGATTGCGGGAATACTCCTCCGTGGCGGCGTTCAGGCTGACCGTGTAGGTCTGTCCCGGCGCGATAGCATCGGGATCTACTCAATAATTCGGGACATAACCGCCGTTGCAGTAGTTCAGGACACCCTGCGTTTCCGGGTAGCCGAGTTCAATCATCCGCTGCCGAACGGACTGCTTCGGGACACAGTAAAATTCCGCAAGCTCCTCGATGACGGATTCGATCACTTTAAGCCTGTCCTTGTGGTGATGGTTCAGTTCCTTTTTCGAGATTGTCTCATCGATCTTGATTTTGGTCTGCTCCGTTGGCATGGCAAGCCGTCTCACCATCTGGTTCGCCTGCCACTCCATCCAGTAGACCGGGGAATCTTTGGAGACAGTTAGCTCCACAGGGCAGGAGAAGCACCGGATTTCCGACTGGTAAATCTTCTGCATCCGGTAGAACATCCGGTGCAGGAGGAAATGGACACATTCGTGCAGGATGGTCGGGTTGACGCGCCCTCCGTTTGCTTCCCTGGCGGCTTCCACGTCGATCAGGATGGTGTTGGCACGGACAGACATCCGTTTCGGGCGGTTGTTTTTATCGTAGACCGTGATAGTGGTATCTTCCAGGAAGAGCTGTCCGAGGATGGAGCCGTCCGTAGTGATTTTCGTATATTTGCATTCCAGCCCAAGACGCTTCAACAGGAGTGTTTTATCCAGGCAGGTCGGCTTCTGGAGTGCTTCCGGGTAGTAGCGCTGTAAAATCCGTTCCGCTTCCGTGTCCAGTTCCCCGCGGTAAAAGAAGGGAACCAGATAGTGGGTCAGGGGACGGTACATGGTTTCGTCCCAACATTCGTAAATGCCAGCCTGTTCGATCAGGCTGTATTCGTAGCCATCGTCACAAAGGGTCATGCTCCCGTTGATTTTGTAGAGTTGGCTGGCGGTATCCGTATATTGGGATTCTCCTAAAATGACGGAGAGATAAACGTATGCGCGTACCAGTGCCTCCACATGGATATATGTTCACCGTCTATCGCGGAAAAATGGATTGTGGTGATGTTGGCGTCCGTCACGACTATAGTGTCCGGTTCCGGCACGTTGCGGCTGATACGTCCAAGCGGCAGCTCCCGCATTGTAAGCTTTTGCTTTAAAAATGCTGTGTATTCATGGGTGAAGTGATCCCGGAAGTAGTCTTCGAGGGAACACATATCAGGGCAGTCCTGATAATATGGTTTTCTGTCAACCGGCGGAACGGATATGTCTGACAGGTCGGGCGGGAAGCCCTCATATTCAGGCTCCGGGTCGTATGGTAAGTAGTTCATTGGAAATCTCCTCACGTTTTTTGTTTAAGTAATAAAAAAGCCATCACTCAACAGGTAAAGGGAACGAAAACCGTTGAGGAGTTTTGTTCGGGCAGGCTGTTCCGAAGCATCTGAAAATGCCGCCTGTCCTCTGTGCTGATCGTTATGTATATAATTTCTATGGCGCTGCAGTTCTGAGTGGGCATCACCGCAGGCGCTTAATTACATGGACGGCCACACCCTGGATAGACAGAGAAGCCGGATATATGTCTTCAAAATCGGGATTCTCCGGATGGAGATATGGCCATTTTTTCCTGCTGTCATACATATATCTTTTCAATGTGTTCTCATTTTCTACTAACGCGATTACCAGATCGCCATAGTTCGCGTCCGTCTGTTTGCGGACTAACACCATATCATTATCATCAATGCCGGCTCCAATCATGGAATCCCCGTTTGCGTGTACGACATAAAACTCTCCCTTCCCGATCAGGCTTGCCGGGAGGGTGATATATTCTTCTATATTTTCCTCCTCAAGCTGCGGCAGGCCGCAGGAGACACTTCCTGCCACAGCTACGCTCTGGTTCAGCATCAAGTTGCGGGTCTTTTTCGTGGAGATGATACCATCCTTGTAAGACAGCATCCCTCTTTCCCGCATGGCGACCAGGTACTTGTAGGCGGTACTCTGTGCCACCTTTACGGCTTTTGCAATTTCAGTTGTAGTTGGGGAGCGCAGATTATCTACCGTAAACTGTTCCACATACTCGAAAATCTGCTCCATCAATTTTTCATCTTTATGCCGCATCTTCTAACACCTCTTTTTTTGAAGCTATCGGAATAGTTCAATTCCAATAGAGAGATTATATATCAACCGATTCCCGATTTCAAGGGCAAAAACGACCCCGGAGGCGGGGTGGTCAAAAATTCGACCACCCTGTTTCCGGGGTTTTGCCGTTTGGGGCTATTCTTTTACAGAAGACAGCAGTTTTTCCAAGTGTGCTATGTAGCCAGACCGGACAGCATCAGGAGCTACGATTTTTATCTGCCCGCTGTATTCGGACAGCCATGCGTAGAAGGTGGGGCTGACGGCAACCTCAACTTCGGCGCGGAAAGCTGCGGAAAGACCAGAAATTGTCTTTGCGCAGCGGCTTTGTATTTTTAACCGGCATTTGCGGAAATTACCTGATATACAACAGGTGAATTTCTGCCCGAAAAAAAGGTGAATTTCTGCCTGAAAAAGATTTGACAAATAAATATCTGCGTGATATTATATGACGGTAGCGCTGCTGTGGCTCAGTCGGTAGAGCGTCACATTGGTAATGTGGAGGTCACGAGTTCGATTCTCGTCAGCAGCTTGCAAAAGCCGAAGTGCGCAAAATGGGGAAAGACTTACTTTGTTGAATGCCATGCATTCGCAATAAGGCTTTCCCTGTTTTGCTTTTGGGGAACTTTTTTACATTCAACTACAGGAACACAGGATGAGCATTTTGGGAATTATTTTGAAAAAAATTACGTCATTTCTGCTGCATTTTATCATGATCGTTTTTGCGGTTCTGATTGTCTGCGCCGCCGTGGGAACCTTTGTTTTATATAAATATTCCGAGAGTATTCTGGGAACGTCCCTGGGGGAGCTTTATCAGGAGGCAAAGGCCGCGGTTGAGGAATCCACAGAGGAGGATTTCCGCTTAAACCAGACCAGCTATATCTATGACGCGGACGGCGAACTGATGACCAGCCTGTCCGCCGGCTCCTCCCAGAATTATGTGGAGTATGAGGATATTCCCGAAGATGTGATTAACGCCTTTGTGGCTGTTGAGGACAAGACCTTCTGGACAAACCAGGGCTTTGAGCTGAAAGCCATTATCCGGGCGGCCTGGTCCTACATTACCACAGGGGAGTTTACTCAGGGAGGCTCCACGATTACGCAGCAGCTGGTCAAGCTGACCTTTTTAAGCTCCGAGAAGACGATTGTCCGCAAGGCAAAGGAAATTATCATGGCTTACTATGTCACGCAGAAGTACAGCAAGGAGCAGATCATTGAATGGTATGTGAACCAGTGCTGCTTTGCCAACGGGATTTACGGTATTACAGACGCGGCCTGGTGCTATCTGGGGAAGAGCCTGGATGAGCTGTCGCTGGGGGAAATCGCCTATCTGTGCAGCATCCCCAATCTGCCGGAATATTATAATCCATGGACCTATCCTGAGAACGCTGTCGACAGGATGAAGCTGATATTGCAGGATATGTATGAGGAGGGCTATATTACGGAGAGCGAGTACCATGAGGCTTTACGTTCTACGATTACTCTTCAGTATAATACCGTCGATTCGGATTACGATGACACCATCAGCTACGCTATTTACTGCGCGGCGGTGTATCTGATGGAGCTGAACGGCTTTGAGTTCTGCAATGAATTTGAGACGGACGAGGAGTACGATTCCTACTGGGAATCCTACAACGAGGCCTATTCCGAGGCAAAGGATATGCTGTATACCGGAGGATACAGCGTTTACACCAGCATTCAGCCGGACGTGCAGAAGATTTTGCAGACGCAGATTGACAGCCTGCTTTCCTTCGACAACACGCTGACCTCGGAGGGAGTCTATAATCTGCAGGGCTCCGCCACAGTGATTGACAATGCCTCCAATAAGGTGATCGCCATCAGCGGCGGGCGCAGCCAGTATGATCTGGAGAATAATTACGGAATCAACCGGGCGTTCCAGTCCACCCGCCAGCCCGGCTCCGCCATCAAGCCGATTCTGGTCTACGGGCCGGCGGTGGACAATGGTTATACCGCTGATTCTACCTTATATAATATTGACGTTCAGACCGCGTACGATTATTACAACGCGGGAACGAATGGCGTGGACAGCATGACGGGTACGGCCTATTCTCTTGCCAGGGCTGTGGCCTATTCCTACAACGGCTGCGCTGTTTATCTTTATAATAAAATCACACCTGAAGTGGGGCTGTCTTATGTCCGCAGTCTTGGCCTCAATCATTTATCCCCGGAGGACAACGGCCTTTCCGCCGCCCTTGGAGGACTGACCTACGGCACCAATACGCTGGAAATGGCGGGCGCTTACTCCGCCTTTGCCTGCTTTGGGGCGTACACCAGGCCGGACTGTCTGCTTTCCATCCTGGACGCGGAGGGAAATGAAATTTATGTCCAGACAGAGGCGGTTCAGGTATTTGAAAGGGATACGGCCACGCAGATGGCGAAGATTATGGAGGGAACCATTACCTACGGAACCGCCAGCTCCATGGAGTGGGAAACCTACTCCTCCGACCACGCGGCCGGCAAGACAGGCACCACGCAGGTCAGCGCGGACGGCTGGTTCTGCGGATTCACAGACCAGTATACCATCGCCGTGTGGGTGGGAACGGACGACAACACCACGGTGGAGGGAATGGCCGGAGGCACCTATCCGGCGTCCATCTGGCGCAATACCATGTCCTGGCTTCTGGCCAATAAGGCTGAGAGAGTTGAGGAGTCGGTGTTTGAGTGAGTGAAAGGCAGGAAAGAGAGGAAAGGGATTTCGGAATCAGGCAAACGATACCGCGGCGCGCAATGAGCAGATGCTGAATTCTCCTGTGGAAGTGATTATCCCGAGGCTTGCGGTCCCGACGATTATCTCCATGCTGATTACGTCCATCTATAATATGGCTGACACGTTTTTTGTGAGCCAGCTGGGGACGTCGGCCTCCGGGGCGGTGGGGATTATCTATTCCGCGATGGCGCTGATTCAGGCCTTCGCGTTTATGATCGGCATGGGGG
>JAJQCU010000215.1 GCA_021202575.1 Lachnospiraceae bacterium | reverse complement strand
GCCTTTTATCTGAACCACAGTACGGAGGAAGTGACGGTCGGGGAGGTATATGGATGGGATCTGTTGACAGATAAAACAGTTGACGGGAACCTGACATTGTCGGCATATGGCGTGGCTGTGGTGAGGCTATAGGTGCAGAATGGGCATTGGAATATGGCGGCTATTATAAATCCGTCGTAACCGTAGAATGGACGCCTGGGCATGGCTGTGCTGTTATAAATCCATGGGTACAGAATGAGCGTATGGATTTGGCTGATATTATAAAATGGTAAAGAGCGCGTCTTTATACCGGCGGACAAGACTGCGGTGAGTATAAAGCGGTAAAAACATGTTTATGCCGGGCAAACCCCTGCGGAGTTTGACAGAAAAGGAACAGCCCGATAAAATAGAAATAAAAAATTAGACAGATGAAAGAAGGCAAACCGATGAAAATTGTAGTATTGGAGCGCAACAGCGCAGGAACTGACATTGACGTCAGCTTTGACGATCTGGGAGAAACGACCTATTACTGGAATACCGTGACGCCCGAGGAGGTTCGGGAGAGAATTCCGGACGCGGAGGTGATTGTGGCCAATAAGTCGCCCCTGAACGAGGCAACCCTGAAGGACGCGCCGAACGTAAAGCTGATCTGTGAGCTGGCTACCGGCTATGATAACGTGGATATCGAATATTGCAGACAGCGCGGCATCCGGGTCGCCAATGTGGTCAATTATTCCACAGCGATGGTGGCGCAGCATACCTTCGCCCTGGCGCTGTATCTGTACGAAAAGCTGCCCTATTATGACAATTATGTCAAGAGTGGAGCCTACGGTGCCCAGCAGCGATTTTCCAATTTTGATGTTCCTTTTGGGGAGCTGGACGGCAAGACCTGGGGAATCGTAGGCATGGGCAATATTGGGCGTAAGGTGGCGCAGATTGCCAAAGCCTTTGGCTGTCGAGTTATCTTTTATTCTGTCACCGGGAAAAGCACGGTCACGGAGTATGAAAGAGTGGATTTTGATACCCTTCTTAAAGAGAGCGACTTTCTGTCCCTGCACTGCCCGCTGAGTCCGATTACCAGAGATCTGATCAATCTGGACGCGCTGCGCAAAATGAAAAAGACAGCGGTTCTGATCAACGTGGCCCGCGGCCCGGTGGTCAACAACAAAGATCTGTATCAGGCGCTGACAGAAGGCTCCATCGCGGCGGCGGGGCTGGATGTGCTGGAAAAAGAACCCATCACCGCCGACAATCCTCTGGGAACTATCATGGATTCTCAGAAGCTTTTCATTACGCCGCATCTGGCCTGGGCCAGCGTGGAGGCACGCATCCGCTGTGTAAACGAGGTGCGCTCCAACATTCAGGCATATCAGAACGGACAGATGAGGAATGTGGTAAACCTTTAGAAGTATGATATGAGGGATTAAGGCGCGAACAACTGCGGGGTGACTTGCCAGGAGATATGTATATCTTTCGGTATCATCTAGCTTGATAAGGCATGAAAATATATCAAAAAGCGGCTTAACATTAATTATACAAAAATGTAATGAACTTTATAAACAGCATGAGGAAATTATCGTCTACCTGATCGTAGGCGTCATGACCACCATTGTAGCCTGGGGCACCAAATTTCTGTTTAATCTGATTGCCTTCGGCGGCACAGCCTACCCTACAAGCCTGCAAAACTTCATCTTAAGCCTGGTGAACTGGACCGCGGGTGTGGCTTTTGCCTACCCCATGAACCGTAAATTTGTATTCAAAAGCAAAAATCCTCAGATATTTAAGGAGGCCTCCGGTTTCATAGCCTCCCGTCTGTCTACCATGGTAATGGATATTGTGATGATGCAGATATTTACCGTCGTGGGATTAAATTTGTATATCGGCACCTTTATCACGGCGGTGTTCGTGACCATTGCTAATTATATTTTCAGTAAAATGCTGGTGTTTAAGAAGAAAAAAGATTGAGGGGATGGAAAATGAAAAAAGAGTCAGGCAGAAGAACCTTTATATTGAAAAGTATTGGATTGCTTGTTTTGATTATATATACGGGAGTACTCTTTCGGTATAATTTTATAAGGATATTTGACAACGTACTTTCCGGGGACGAAGCTTATTCTGCTTCTCTGATAGGAATGAGCCTGATAGATATGTTTTTGGAAACTGCTGCAGACGTTCACCCGCCGCTGTATTACTTATTTCTTCGGTTTTTGTCTTTGTTTGGAAACAGCGGGACAATTTACCATCTTTCCGCATTGATTCCATATGCGCTGATTATGGTATTTGCTGTTGTTGTGATCAGAAAAGAATTTGGGTACGTTCCTGCGTTGATATTGGTTACTATGAGTTCAATGGGGCAGTCGGCGGTTAAATATAACGTGGAAATTCGGATGTACTCGCTGGCGTGTATGTTTACCTTATTTGCGTTTTATGAGGTTTACAGGATTTTACGCAGGAATCAATGGAAGGACTGGATGTTTTTTGCTATATTTTCCCTGGGAGCAGCATACTCGCATTACTATGCATTATTATCGGTGGCTTTTTTCTATGCCTTATTTCTTCTGCTCACGGTTAGAAAACGGGAATACATGAAAAAATGGGCGGTGACAAGTCTGCTTACAATTATCGGATATTTGCCGTGGCTGTACTTTTTCCTGAGCACATTTTTGCGGGTGACAGATTCATGGTGGGTAGAGCAGTATTTTTCAGCGGAAGACTGTCTGCTGTTTTTGCTGGATTATATTTGGGTGGCAATTGTTTTTGCGGCGGTTTTTGTGGCATATATGGCTTACGGCAAAGGGCTGATTAAAATTACAAAAACAGTAGGAAAAAAAGAACATACGGAGGATATCCACGTTGAATTAGGAGGGAAGATAACGCAGCTCACATCGGAAGGAGTGTGGATAATCTGGGGCCTGGTCTCCGTGATTGGTACGGCTGCGGTTGGTATGGCGGTATCGAAACTGGCAAATCCGGTGTTTATTCCAAGATATTTGTTCCCGGTATCGGCATCTTTATATTTAATTTTTGGAGTCTGTTTTTCAAAGCTGCAGATGAGATGGGTCTGGAGTATTTGTTTTATGGCTGCCTTTCTGCATATGGAGTTTTCAGTATATGAGCCCACTGCTTATTTTGAGGAAGTACTGAGTATAGAGGCTGACGCTTTTTGCCGGGACGTCCAATTGGAGGATGATGATATATTTTTAACTAATTCAAGTCACCACGCATGGACAATTTTGGGCTATTACTACGAGAATTACACTGGAAAATATATTACCGAGCTTTCAGAAGCACAGGATGTGATTACTGGAAAGGCGTGGCTGCTCTGGCTGGGAGAACTGCAGGAAGAAGATTATGTTTATCTGAAGGAACTGGGCTGGAATTGTGAATATGTCAGAGCCGGGTATCTGGGGGAAGAGGAGGTGCTGTATATATATCGATTAGAAAAAACAGATATATATTAAATCACTTTTCAAAAGACCTATATGCAGGAAACGATTAACTGCTATGCGGTATTTATAATCGTTACTTAAGATGATCTTTTTGTGATGACGCATTCAGCTTTTGTATTGAGATAATGATAGCGCTTTAGGAAGACTTATTAAAACTACCCCTTTTACCCCCGATGCCGCAAAAGAATTTTCTGCTAATTTATGTTTGACTTTTCATGGCTGATTTTCTTTAAATCATTTTTACCATATCCGCCACCAGCAGGGCGCTGTGGTGCGCAGCGGCCTTTTCAAAGGCGGGATAATCCATCTGTGCGCTGTCGTCCGCCTTGTCAGAGATGGCGCGGATAATGACAAAGGGAATGCCATTGGCGGTGGCGGCCTGGGCGATGGCGCAGCCCTCCATTTCAGCGCAGAAGCCGCCAAACATGCGAATAATACGTTCTTTGGTTTCCTGGTCGGAAATAAACTGGTCGCCGCTGGTAACCCGCCCTACAACACATTGGATATCCGGATTGACCCGTTCGCAGCTTTCCACGGCGGCGGCAATCAGCGCCGGATCAGCGGCAAAGCTGACTGTATCACGACCGGGAACCTGTCCGGGAGCGTAGCCCAGCTTTGTCACATCAAAGTCATGATAGACAGCATCCTGAGACACTACAATGTCGCCAATATCCAGCGAGGCGTTCAGGGAACCGGCCACGCCGGTGTTGATTACATGGGTGACCTGAAATTTATCGGCTAAAATTTGTACACAGATGCCGGCCAGAACCTTGCCGATGCCGCTCTGTACAATAACGACACTGACGTCGTTTAATTTCCCTTCCCAGAATTCCATGCCGGCACAGGTCAGCTTATTTTCACAGGGCATCTGTTTCTTTAAAGCGGCGACCTCCAGTTCCATGGCGCCGATGATTCCAATCTTACTCATTTAAGAATTCTCCATTTCCTGCTATCTGATAATACCAGGGTCGCAAGGTTATTAATCGAACACTTACACAAGGTATGACCTACGGGTGTGCATTCGTATTTATGAATGAGCTTTCAGGATTTTGTCTGAAAGGAAAGCCTTTAATTTTTTAGTTGTTTTGTCTTGTCATAAGCGGCCTTTACCGCATCCATGGCGGCATTGCGGAAGCCGTTCTTTTCCAGGGCATGTACACCGGCAATGGTGGTACCGCCGGGAGAGCAAACCGCGTCCTTGAGCTCGCCCGGATGCTTGCCGCTTTCCAGTGCCAGGGATGCCGCGCCGATCAGTGTCTGGCAGGCGTAATCCATGGCCTTTTGCCGGGGGAGCCCACATTCCACGGCGCCGTCAGCGAGCGCCTCGATAAACAGATACACATACGCCGGTCCGCAGCCGGACAGGGCGCTGGCCGCGTCGATCAGGTTCTCCGGCAGAAAATCCAGCCGTCCGCAGGCTGCCATAAGCTTTTGGAATTCCTTCAGGGAAGTCTCATCCACTTCCGGGGAAGCGCAGGCCTGAATCATTCCCTTTCCAATGGAAACAGGGGTGTTGGGCATGATGCGGATTACCGGATAGGAAGCGCCGGCAAAAGTCTGGATATCTGAGATGGAAAGACCGGCGGCCATGGTTACCAGCACAAAGGTGTCTGTACGCTTTTGCAGTATGGGCTGCAGAGGCGCGAGCATATCCGCCATCATATGAGGTTTCACACCAAGAAAAATATAGGTGCTGCCTTCAGCCACAGCAACGTTGCTTCCGGCATGGCAGCTCAGCCTTTCGGCCAATTCCTCTGCTTTCGAAGAGGTTTTATTTGCCACTAATATTTGAGAGGGCTCAATGACCTTCGAGACAGCGGCGGCAATGGCGGAACCCATATTGCCGCAGCCGATAAAACCTGCAGTGTACATGGAAAACTCCTTTTTTCAGGCAAAATACATGTGCTGATTGTTGCGGTAAAGAACTGTCACAAAATAACTTATGCATCATGCGTCGTCTATTACATGAATCACAGGCCATAAAAGCCTCGCCGTAGTACAGAAATTTTACAGTCATTCCTATTGTAAAAAACCGTAAGGAGACGTTTATGGTAACTTAACGCACATGTCCATTCCCATGAATAATATACTTATAGGAGGTCAGCTCCTCCAGACCCATAGGCCCTCTGGCGTGAAGCTTCTGGGTGGAGATGCCCATCTCGCAGCCCAGGCCAAACTCTCCTCCGTCCGTGAACCGTGTAGAGGCG
>JAJQCU010000390.1:3918-5739 GCA_021202575.1 Lachnospiraceae bacterium | reverse complement strand
CTATTACACCTCCTCATAACTGAGCTGATTATCGTATAGTTTATCCGCCATGACAAGGCGAATATTCAAGGAAGCTGTGCCTGCAATGACGAGTTTTCCGAACAGTCCATAATAATCAGACAGCATATTTCCAAATTTGGGGAAATCAGAAATGAAGTCTTCTGATAAGACAAATGCCTGCCGGGCATTCGGCGTGTTGGAACTACGGTTCATTCACCACGCCCACAAACAGCGGCAGCCCGTTTGTGTCCGTGATGGTAAAGAGGAATGGGCGGTCTAAGGTAAAATCAATCTGATCCGGTGAGACCTCTGCTGCGCTTTCCATGGTGATGACCGTGTATGCGGCGGCTTCAACACCCTCCTCATCGATTTTCACCCGTGCGGCATGTTCCACGCTGCTGACAAAGACATTCGCTGTGTCGGTCAGGGGCGAAAAATCGGCTACGGTGTAGTCAAACACGGAGGTAACGCCTAACGAAGCAAGTGCGTCAACAAGATCGAGGCTTGAGCTGACGTCAAATTTCGGCAGCGATAGATTGATCTGGTAATATTCCTTGTCTTCCCATTCATATTTGGATTTGGCGGAAATAAATTCTGTTAGGTCCGTCCCGGCAAGTACTGAATCCACCGTTGTATCTTCGTCCGGCAGGATCAGCCACATTGTGCCGCCCCGCTGCAGGGACAGCCCCATCGCCATGAATTCATCCCCATAATACACATAGCCCGTATCAGCCTGATGCATAAAATCGCATTCGATATCCCCGTCCAAAGCATGGAAGGTCTGCTGGTAAGTATTGTCCTCGGAAAATTCATCCACCCAGGCCGCCTTATAATAAATGGTGGCTGCAATGGCCATCACTGTTTCCGCGTCCAGCCCGATACTTTCAGCCTGTTCTGACAGGAGGTTGCCGGTCTGGTCGTTCAGCCAGTCACGCAGTGCCTGGGAGAAAGCATCGCTCCCCATTTCCCCATAATAGGTGGATGCATAATAGGACTCTGCCAGCGTATCCAGCACCTCCTGATGGTAATTTAATACATCGGAAAGCCATAGGGAAGAGCCGAGGATGGCAGTCACTGTGCCATCGTCCGAGTAGGCCATCTGCCAGACATCTTTTGCCTGTGCCCGGAGCGTTTCGATATCATCCGCCCCACAAAGCGTGAGGATTTCCTGGCGGGTGACGCCATCTGCCGTCTCCGCTAACATTGCCAGGGCCAGCCAGACGTTGATGGGAGAATAAATCCGGTTTTCCTCCCCGGCGCCGGACAGAATTTCTTCCGTGGAAGTGCCAAAAAATGTAAGAAGAGAGGTATCATATCCTTCCCCGGCGGTCTTTAATGCATAATAGCTTTCCTGCCATGCGGCATAGTCCGCATTCCAGGATTCATAGTCCCAGCTGCCATCGGCTGTATAATAATCTTCTTCGTTTGGATAGACCGACATCTCAGGGTAGCTTGCCTCGGACAGTGCGTATCCTGAAGATGTCCCGCTATCATCTGTGCCGGTATTCTCCGTGCTGTCACTGAACGAACACCCCGCCGCAGACAGCATCAAGGCAACGCTAAGAAGCAGGGCGGTCAGTTTTTTCATATTCATTTTCATGGTAAATTCCTCCTTTATGTAAAAGGACGAGAATCAAACGGACATATTACGAAAAATGAAAAATTTCCCCTTATTCCGCTCAAAAATCAGGAACGGGATTTCCTCTTTAGATAAAATCTCGTATCAGCCAATCGGCCACCGCAATTACCTCCATTCCTAAGCCTGTATTAAGTATACAATATGTTGCTTTGTTTTGCAAACATAGTATCCCCCGTTTTCAC
>JAJQCU010000390.1:0-3908 GCA_021202575.1 Lachnospiraceae bacterium | reverse complement strand
TTGAGTGTAAATATGCGGAATTTCAGCTTGCATTTTACCGACATATCTATTATAATACTAACGTTGTAAATTCAGCTGCGGCAAGGAGGTGTTCAAGATGGCTAAGTGTGATATCTGCGGCAAGGGAGTTCATTTCGGTTTAAAGGTGAGCCATTCTAATAGAAAGTCCAACAAAATGTGGAAATCCAATATGAAGACTGTCAGATGTAACGTAAACGGTACTCCTAAGAAATTACATGTTTGCACAAGATGCTTGAGAAACGGTTCTGTTGAAAGAGCGTAGGTAAACTGTCATTTGAGCCTGTCCTTTGGACAGGCTTCTTTATTGCATTACAAAGTTACTGTGAATAATATGTCAGGAGGCTGCCATGGTAGAAACCTGGTATGTGGACATTCCGGAATTCAGGGAGGAACAGACCAGGAAGGTCTATGTCTATCTTCCGGAATCCTATTTTCAACAAAAAAATAAGCGCTACCCCGTCCTCTACATGTTCGACGGGCACAATGTATTTTTTGACTCCGACGCCACCTACGGCAAGTCCTGGGGCATGGAAGAATATCTGGACTTTACCGAAAGCCAGGTGATTGTGGCCGCGGTGGAGTGCAATCACAGCCCGGACTACGGGCGTCTGAAGGAGTACTCCCCCTTCGATTTTGACGATCCGGGGTTCGGCCATATCGAAGGACTGGGCGAGACCACCATGGACTGGTACAGCACCGTTTTCAAACAGATGATCGACGATAAATACCGTACCCTCCGGGGCAGGAAGCACACCATGATCGCCGGCAGCTCCATGGGCGGGCTGATGAGCCTGTACGCGGTGACGGTTTATAATCAGGTCTACTCCCGGGCAGCCGCCCTCTCTCCCTCCCTGTGGACTGATTCTATGTCTCTTGACCACATGGTAAGGCAGTCCAGGATCGCCAGAGATACGGTAGTCTATATGGATTACGGTTCCAGGGAGCTCGGGAACCATTCCCGCATGAAGCGCTCGTTCCAGGACATGGCGCTGGCGCTGATGGACAAAAATATCCATCTGACCACGCGCATTGTTCCCGGCGGCACCCACTGTGAGGCCAGCTGGGAACGGCAGCTGCCCTTTTTCATGAATACTCTATTGTACGGACTGGAGGACTGACAAATTGCGGACAGAATATTTCAAGGCATACTCAAGCTTTTTAAACCGGGATATGGAGATCAAGGTCTACGGCCACGCCGGCGCGCCCTTTCTGTTCATTCCCTGCCAGGACGGCAGATTTTATGATTTTGAGAATTATCACATGACCGACGTATGGACCCCCTTTATCGAGTCGGGACAGGTCATGGTTTTCGCTGTGGACACCACGGACAAAGAGACCTGGTCGGACGGCTACGGGGACGCAGGGCACAGAAGCTGGCTCTACGAGCAGTGGATCAATTATCTGTGCGAGGAGGTGGTTCCCTTCGCCAGAGCTATGAGCCGGGAATTCAACCAGTGGGACGAGCTTCCCATGGTGGGGGTGTTCGGAGCAAGTCTGGGCGCCACCCATGCGGTCAATTTGTATTTCAAACGGCCCGACCTGTTCGACAGGCTGCTGGCGCTGAGCGGCGTCTACTCCTCCGAGTACGGCTTCGGCGGATATATGGACGACCGGCTTTATTTCAATTCTCCCGTCCATTATCTGTCCAACCTGCCCGAGGATCATCCCTTCATTGAGCAGTACAATCAGAAAAAGGCCGTCATCTGCGTAGGACAGGGTCCCTGGGAGGTCCCACAGTTTACCAGACAGCTGGATGAAATCCTGCAGCGCAAGGGCATCCACGTGTGGGTGGACTACTGGGGCTATGACTGCTCCCACGACTGGCCCTGGTGGTATAAACAGGTGTCCTATTTTCTGCCCTATCTGCTGGAGGACGACGATCAGGAGTGAGACTAACATCACAATATACATAAAAGGTGTCTGATAACCATACTCTCAGCCATGCGCACCTGTAGGGCGTAAGCGCGGCATGAGTCTGGCTATTGACAACACTTTTACAGAATTTATTTAAAAGGAAGAAAAATCAACCATGAAGAACTTTATTTTCATCTCTCCCAACTTTCCCACAAACTACTGGAAATTCTGCCGGGAACTGAAAAACAACGGCCTGAACGTGCTGGGGATCGGCGACCAGCCCTACGACGAGCTGGACTACAACCTAAAGGAGAGCCTGAACGAATATTACAAGGTCGGCTCTCTGGAAAATTACGATGAGGTTTACCGGGCGGTGGCATTTTTTGCCTTCAAGTACGGCCCCATCGACTGGCTGGAATCCAACAACGAATACTGGCTGGAGCAGGACGCCAGGCTGCGCACCGCTTTCCACATTACCACCGGCTTCCAGGAAAGCGACATGTACAAAATTAAAAATAAGTCCCAGATGAAGGCTTTTTATGAGAAAGCCGGCATTCCCGTGGCCCGCTACTATCTGGTAAAGGACATAAGGGGCGCGAAAAGATTTATTTCCAAAGTCGGCTATCCGATCATCGCCAAGCCGGACAACGGCGTAGGAGCCTCCCATACATACAAAATCTCCAATGAGGAGGAACTGAAGGCTTTCTTTGATACCCAGGAGCATTACGATCAGTTCATCATGGAGGAATTCATCGACGGTGAGGTCAACTCCTTCGACGCCATCATCAATTCCAAAGGAGAGCCTATCTTCGCCATCGGCAACGTCAGTCCCATCTCCATCATGGATATTGTCAATGATCAGGACAACAGCGTCTTTTATATTGTAAATAAGCTGGCTGAGGACACGAAGGCGGCGGGACTCGCCACCCTGAAGAGCTTCGGCGTGAAGAGCCGTTTTATCCATTTTGAGTTCTTCCGCCTGCTCTCCGACCATGATGGTCTGGGCAAAAAGGGAGATGTGATAGCTCTGGAGGTCAATATGCGCCCCAGCGGCGGCATCAGCCCGGACATGATGAACTACTCTCAGTCCACCGACGTATATAAAATCTGGGCCGACATGATCGCCTTTGACCGCACAGATGTGAAAATCGGCGAGACCAATTACTGCGGCTTCGTGGGCCGCCGCGACGGCAAGAATTTCGTCATGACGCCGGAGGATATTCTCTCCAAATACGGCACCCACATCCGCCAGGCCGGCCGGGTAGCCGACGCCCTCTCCGACGCCATGGGAAATGAAATGTACCTGGCCACCTTCCCCACCGAGGAGGAACTGTGGGCCTTTTATAAGGATGTGCTGGCGGAGAAAACCGCGGAATAAAACTATCGCTTTCAATACATTACCCTGATTAAAAGATGACTTCATTACTCACTATCCTGTTTGTTGTATTTGCATTGTAATTTATACTCGCAAAAAAGCGGAGAAAGGAAATACCTTTCTCCGCCTTTTTCTTTTTATCTAAAGAAATTAATTTAATCCTGCGGCAGTCTTGTCAGCCTCGGTTCCATAAAGAGCAATCAGATACAAAGGACCATACTACGGAGTATCGTCATCAATTGCCTCGCCCGCGGGAATGGTGATCACATAGCTGACTCCATCATATGTATAATTCATCACGAAATCCACATTGCCATACTTCACCAGCAGCTGCATAATACTGTTGGGAAGGGCAAAATGTTCATTGTAGCCGGAATACATTGCAACCACACCAACCTCATCAGTGCCGGTCTCCGCCGCAGCAGCTGCAGCCTCTTCAATTTCATCCTCTACCGCTCTCAGATGCTCCTTATACTGCTCTACAACATCTACTTCCTCTTCCACGGTGTCATTGGATGAGGCTGAAGCGGTGATCACTCCCTTCCCTCCAACAGGAGCAAGCGCCAGAACCGCCAGAACACCCGCAACTGCAAGACCTGGAACTATTTTCTTCTTCATAATTTTATCATTCTCCTTTTCCGATGCCTTTGCATCTTTT
>JAJQCU010000333.1 GCA_021202575.1 Lachnospiraceae bacterium | reverse complement strand
AGGGAAAGATTACACTGCCCGTCGCCCACAGTGCCGGTTCCCACGGCCGCCGCCGCGTTGTCTCCCGCTCCAGCCGCGACCACAACGTTATGTCCGATTCCAAGCTGATCGGCCACATCAGGCTTCACGCAGCCGATTTTTTCATAGCTCTCAAAAAGCCGGGGCAGCATATCCTCGGAAATGCCGCAGATTTCACACATCTGCGCTGACCATTTTTTATTTTTGACATCCAAAAGAAGCATCCCGGAGGCGTCGGAATAATCGGTGCTGTGAACTCCGGTCAGCCGGTAGGCCAGATAATCCTTGGGCAGCATGATCTTTCGGATTCTCCGAAAATTCTCCGGCTCGTTTTTCCTAAGCCATAAAAGCTTCGGTGCAGTGAAACCGGCAAAGGCGATATTGGCCGTATATTCGCTTAATTTCTCTTTTCCAATTTCCTGATTTAAATATTCACACTCCGCCCCGGTGCGCCCATCGTTCCACAGAATCGCCGGACGAATCACCTGATCCTTCTCATCCAGAATCACCAGCCCGTGCATCTGGCCGCCGAAGCTTATGCCCGCCACCAAAGACCTGTCCTGTCCCTCCAGCAGCTCGCCAAGCCCCGCAATAGTCTGTTCATACCAATCCTCCGGACGCTGCTCAGACCAGCCCGGCTTCGGGAAAAAGATCGGATACTCTCTGGAAACAATCCTTAAAATTTCGCCGCCCTCCGACATCAGAAGAAGCTTCACGGCGCTGGTACCCAGGTCAATTCCTATAAAATTCATGCGTCCTCCATTCCGCCGCGGGATTCTGCGGCTTTTCCTCTCTCCACACATCTGAAACGCCATGCTGTCACAGCCCCCTGAACGCACCGATCCTCGTCCGCGCCGCTTCACCGGAGAGACTTATTTTTCCTGAAGCCATTATAGCAAACCGTTCCGGTTTGGACAATCATTATTAAGAAAATCTTAAGGAAAACATTCCCTGTCCCTGATTGAAAAAGAGAGGCAAAACTGCTAAACTGGGAAAAGAGATTGCCGCTCCTGCGGCAGTGAAAGATTCATTTCCCCGCGGACAACATGGCAGAGCATGCCAACGGCCAGGCTACGGCCAGGCTTTCAGAGCCTGCAATTCGCATTTTAGACGGTGCAAGACACATAAGTTATTGGCCGACAAGTCCTTATTTGATGGGAGAAACGAAGGGTGATAGCAGCATGAGACAGAGACTTCTGACAGTTCTGTTGGTCCTGGCGTTTACGGTATCCGTCTCCGCCGGATATAATTCAAATTCTGAAATAAGCGAAGGAAGGGAAACCTCTTCGCCCTCCTTCACGGTTATCATCGACCCTGTGGGAAACATTGACCTCCACGAATACATCGGCCTTACGGAAGAAAATACCGACACAACCGGGAACTTCAGCCTTGCGAAGGAGGATACCTATACAACCGGAAGCGCCGACTTTGCGGAGGAAAATACCGGCACAGCCGGAAGCGCCGCCGTTCTCGAGGAAAACACAGACGCCTTATCAGATACCGGCAGCTCCGCTGTCTCCATCCCCGAGGATGAAACCGTCACCATACAGACCAGCACGGAGGCTGTCACCGGCACCTTCCACTACGAGGAGGCCTACAAAGTCCTGACCATGGTAAATGAACACCGGGAGGAAATTGGGATACCCCTCCTTACCTGGGATGAGAATATGAAGGAAGCCTCACAGATCAGAGCCGCCGAAGCCACCCTCTCCTGGTCCCACACCCGCCCCAACGGCGAGCCCTGGTACACCGTCAGCTCCCTCGTCAAGGGGGAGAACCTTGCCAAGGGCTACAACAGCGCCGAGGATGTCTTTGCCGCCTGGATGGAGTCGGACGGCCACCGGGAAAATATGGAGTGGGTTCTGGCAACGACCATCTATGTGGCTTATTTTGAGACCGCCACCGGCGGATACTGGTCCATGGAGCTGGGATATTAAGGCCCGGCACCATATGAGCAGATTGTTTTACAAAAAACGGTTAAAATACAAAGCCGTTGTATCTTTGCTCTCTGTGAAACGCTCAATATCACCTGACCCCTCCATACAAATTGATCATACCACCACTTCCATAATTCTTTTTCCATTATAATGGATTTCACTGACCCCCGTCTTTTTCTTTTTATTAAAATTGAAACTCAGCAGATATCCGACATCCTTCTTATAATAGGTGAGATAATCAAACAATTGCGCCTCTCCACGCTTGTTATACTCGTTTCCGTGATAGATCTTCATCCCGATAATATGCTGTGTCCCATGATAATCCACAATCACATCTGTCCGCTTCATATCCCTGGTACGCGCTTCTACGTAATAGTTCCCACTGCCATTGATGATCGGCTTCAAATACAGCAGAAACAGCCTGCGCCCCTGTTCTTCCAGAAATTTCTCATCACTGTCAGCATAGATTTCCTGAAAATGATCATAAAATCTGCGCATGATAAGATCCATCTGAATCTGTCCATTTACAATAAACTGGTTATAAATACGCATACTTACCCAGTAAGTCTCTGTACTGTCGCCATTGATGACCATCTCAGCAATAAATGTGTCGTACATGGCCGTTTCGAAGATACGGTTCGAAATCGCGACCACACCGTCTTTTTCTTTCAAAAACCCAAACTGAACCCCCAGCTGTATCTCTTCCACGCCCATATTGAACGGATAACGAGCGCCGGAAAAAAGGATACTGCTCATCATATTTTTCAACGTAGGATACGCCTGCAGATTTTTTGTCAGGTCATCAAAGAGTGCCGGAACCGGAATGCGCTTTCTCAATTGATGCTCCGCCTCTACTACACCCTGTCTGGTCCACGCATCGGTAAGCGTTTCGAACCCGGCTTCGCCCGGCAATTGCTCATCCATAATCTGGCACAGGGCAGAAACAAGATAAGGGTAGCCGGATGTGTAATCATATAAAAGCTGCGCGATTCCCGCGACATCCATGCCTGTTCTGTGATCCGCCTCATATTCTGTCAGCATACCTGAAATATCTGCTGTTGAGTAACTCATATCCACCAGAAAATCAGCTGAAATATTCCATGGACTGTTGTATTTGGGCTGCTCATCCGGGTGCAGCTTTAATTTCAGATTTTTAATATCATATACTCCCGCCAGAATTACTGACAAAAATGTATTATCCGTGCCACTCCGTTTGGCCAGATACTTGGTGCGAAGCATTCCTAAAAATGACAGAAACACCTGATTGTCTGAGCTCTTATCCACCTCATCAATCATCAGGACAATCTTCCGGTCACAGGTATCACATAATTCTGTAATTCTCCCGTTCAGCTCTTTCATCGGAAACTCTGTCTCAAAAGAGCGATCCCAGGCTGCCACAACCGATTCCGGCAGACCAGCTCTCTTCAATCGCTTTCCCAGATCATATTTCAAGCCTTTCGCGAGATGAGATTGTGACGTAAAATACTCATCCGATGCCTCGAAGCTCAGGCTCAGCACGATGTATTTCTTTTGCAGATGCTTTTCGAGCAAATGAAGAAGTGTCGTTTTCCCGTATTGTCTGGCACGGTTGATCGTGAAATACTTTCCACGGACGATATAATCCTTTTCGATCTTCTCAATTCGGCCTGTAAGATCAACCATATAATTTTCTTCGGGGATGCAGGTACCCTCCGTATTAAAAGATTTCACTGTCATTCACCTCTATACCCGTAATTTTACACTTTCCGGCCTGCTGTTCACATTCCAAATTTTACCGGGGTCAGGCCTCTTGCGCCACCTGGCCCCACCATAGAGATTTCTCATGAAATTCAATAGGCGGTAATACTTATTCATGTAACTGGCAGGAAGATTGGGGAAAATGAGTTTCCCTAAAACACGTAAAACCTGTTTTCTCCTATTCCGTCCTCAGCGCCGTCACTGGATCCTTTTTGGCCGCGGAGGCGGAAGGAATCAGTCCTCCGATCAGGGTCAGCACCATGCTCAGAATGACCAGGATGACCGCGTACCGCGGCATGAGCACCGCGCTGACGTCCTCGGTCTCAGCGAGCCGATGGATCAGGTAGTTGATCGTCACCAGAAGGGCGTAGGAAATTCCGATGCCGATGGCTCCGGCGCAGAAGCCGACGATCAGAGTCTCCGCGTTGAATATCTGGGAGATATTGTTTTTGGAGGCACCGATGGCGCGGAGGATTCCAATCTCTCTGGTGCGCTCCAGCACGGAAATATAAGTGATAATGCCGATCATGATGGAGGACACAATCAGGGACACCGACACAAAGGCGATCAGGACATAGGAAATCACATCGATGATCGTTGTCACAGAGGACATCAAAAGCCCCACTGTATCCGTGTAGGTGATGACCTGTTCGGACTTTCCCTCATCCTCCATCCGCTGGTTATAATCATCCAGGATGTCGATGACCTTCTCTTTGTTCTTAAAATCGGTCGGATAAATATCGATCTCCGATGGATTGGCAAAATCAATGTAGCCAAAGCTCTCCAGATTGCTGCTGTAGGTAGCCGCGCCGGAGGAGCTTAAGGAAGCCATGATTTCCGCCAGGCTTTCACTGTCCAGATTGAATTCAAAGACTTCCGACAGGGTGTCTGCGTCGATGGTAAACATCTCCTCCAGGCTTTCCGTCATCTCCTCCATCATGTCCGACATGGCGTCCTCAATACTATCCGCGATCTGATCCATGACGTCCGACATGGCAGCCGTAATCTGCTCCTCAATGCTGTCCGCCATCTGCTCCATAATTTCCGTCATCTGCTCCTCGATGGCCGCTGTGATCTGCTCCGCGATCTGATCCATGGCCTCTTCCATGATTTCCGTCATCTGTGCCTCGATGGCCGCTGAAACCTGTGCCATAATTGATGTCATCTGCTCCTCAATGGCCGCGGTAATGGCGTCCTGAAGGGTATTCATCATGGAAGCCATATACTGTTCCATGACAGCCGCTATCTGTTCCTCCAGCACGGACACAATCTGCTCCTCGACGGCGGCGGTGAGCGCCTCCTCCAGCGAGGAAGCATCTATTTCCAGCTGGAATTCCCCGGACACGGTCGCCGCGAAGTTCTCTAAAATTCCCGCCGCCGTTTCCCCGGTCAGATAGTCGGTAAAGCTTACGCTTTCGCCGTTCTCATCTTTTTTCAGGGCATTCTCTTCAAAATACGCGTAAAACCCGATCATCAGATCTCCGCTGAGCTCTGTAAAACTGTTGGCAACCTCCTCATCATCCGTAAAATCTGAAATACTTTTATTTCCCATAAGGATGGAAATCATATCCTCCGTGGTGATTTCCCCCATCCCTGTTTCCTGATAAAAAACGGTAAGAAGCCCCTTTGCCTCGTCTGTATCCAGATAAGCTCTTAACACCGCTTCCAGACTTTCCTCCAGACTTTCCATCTGATATTGATCAATTACATTTTCACTCCAGTATCCCTCCATCAGCTCATAAACCAGCTCTTCCATCATCTCGCTCATGTCCTCCTCAGGCAGGGCGATCGAAACGCTGTCCATCAGGATTCCTTCCCAGTCTATGTCCTCCAGATTGATCCCGCTTAAGTCAATTCCGCTCAGATCCAGGCCGCTCAAATCCAGCTCCATGCCGGACAGATCCAGGCCGCTCAAATCCAGCTCCATGCCGGACAGATCCAAACCGCTCAAATCCAGCTCCATGCTGCTTAAGTCCAGGCTGCTGAAATCCAGACCGCTCAGATCCAGCTCCATTTCTCCCAGATCCATATCTGTAAAGTCCAGATCCAG
>JAJQCU010000130.1:1245-5755 GCA_021202575.1 Lachnospiraceae bacterium | reverse complement strand
TACGAAGAGTAAGTTACCGCCGATCACAGCATGCTGTTGTCTTATTTTGCGGGAGTATGGCTGCTATTTTCAGGAGTCTGGATGGATAAGACGGAAGCGCTCACGAAGCTGCTGCGTTCGTTTGAGACATATTATGATATCAACCGGGAGGATCCGGTGAAGCCCTTCGCGGCTCAGGCGGAGTTTTCCCTGCATGATGAGCAGTATTTTCTGATCTGGAGCGCCAGGATCAGCGAGGCTGACACGAAGGAGTTCGTTTATTTCGCGACGGTGGATGAGCTGGATCAGGGGACGCTGGATGAGCTGGACAGGCGGGCCTGGGAGGACGGAACCGGGAAGGTGAACCCTCATAAGGACCACCGTAACAGCGATGTGATATTGATTATTCTGGCGGATCGGATCGATCAGGAGGCGTTTGCCCTGATTCCGAAGCTTCGCCATTATAAGAGCTACCGCCATGGACTTTATGGCTGGAGCCATTACAAACTGGCTGCAATCGAGCTTGCCTCGGGACGCACGGCCGCAAACCGCCAGGGCCGCGACCTGAGGAAGCTCTTTAGCACAATATAGTTTATCCAACTAAGGAAGGGAGTAGTTTTTTGTATGACAGCGTTACTCATTATTCTTGTAGCAATTGTTGTATTGTTCATCGGCTATCTGACATATGGCTCATGGCTGGCGAAGCAGTGGGGAATTGACCCGAAGAGGAAGACCCCGGCGGTAGAGATGGAGGACGGCGTGGACTATGTGGCGGCGCCATCAGTCGTTCTTCTGGGCCATCATTATTCCTCCATCGCGGGCGCGGGCCCCATCAACGGCCCCATTCAGGCCTCCGTTTTCGGCTGGCTGCCCGTATTTTTATGGTGCGTGATCGGCGGTATCTTCTTCGGCGGCCTTCAGGACTTCGGTTCCCTGTTTGCCTCTGTCCGCAATGAAGGCAAGTCCGTGGGTGAGATCATCAAGTCATCCATGGGACGCAGAGCCCAGAGGCTCTTCACATTATTTGCCCTGCTTGTGCTGATTCTCGTGATTGCGTCCTTTGTCAACGTCGTGGCGGGGACATTTTACACGGCGTCCGACGCGGCGGTTACCTTTGGCTTTGTCTTAAATCCGACCGGCAATCAGACCACATCCATGATCTCCATCCTCTTCATTGTGCTGGCGATCATCTATGGTATTCTGACCAACCGCTTCGGCCTGAAGACCGGCCCGGCGACTGTGGTCGGCATCGTCGGCATCATCCTGAGCGTAGTGATCGGTTTAAACGTTGGCTTTGCCCTGACCCGTACCGCGTGGATCGTCCTGATCGGCGTTTATATCACTGTGGCTTCCCTGCTGCCCGTATGGGTGATGCTGCAGCCCCGTGACTATCTGTCCAGCTTCCTGCTTTACGGCATGATGGCGCTGGCACTGATCGGTATTGTCTCCTCCGCCTTCACCGGCAACGCGACCTTCGAGATCCCGATGTTCACCGGCTGGAGCAACTCTTTAGGAACCCTGTTCCCGACTCTGTTCATCACTGTGGCCTGCGGCGCCTGCTCCGGTTTCCACAGCCTGATCGCCACCGGCACCACCTCCAAGCAGCTGGCAAACGAGGGGGACGCCAAGAAGATCGGCTACGGCTCCATGCTGATTGAGTCCGCTCTTGGTATCATTTCCCTGATCGCGGTAGGTATGGTTTACACCAAGTATCTGAACGGTGAGTTCGGTTCCCCGGCTGTGGCGTTCGCAAGCGGCATCGCCACCATGTTTGGTACCGAGACCTCCACGGTTTACGCGACGATTTACGCGCTGCTGACTCTGGCTGTGTCCGTGTTTGCACTGACATCTCTGGACACCGGTACCCGTCTGAGCCGCTTCATGTTCTCCGAGCTGTTCTTAAAAGAGGATGAGAAGTCTTACAAGGACGCTTCCGGAGTGCGCAAGGTTCTGGCTTATCCTCTGGTAGGCACTGGCTTCATGGTTATCATTGGCTGCATTCTGGGCGGCTTGAGTCTGAGCCAGATCTGGGGTCTGTTCGGCGCCGCCAACCAGCTGTTGGCTGGCATCGCGCTGATGGCTGTGGCCGCATGGCTCGGCAACGTGGGCAAGAATAATAAGATGTTCTTCATCCCCATGATCTTCATGCTCTGCGCGACCCTGACCAGCCTGATTCTGACCATCCGCAAGAAGGTTGCCCTGATCGGCGCCGCTGGCGCGGCCTGGGGTGACTGGTTCCAGCTGATCTTGGCTGCCGCCATGGTAGTGCTGGCGATCATCCTGGTTGTGGAGGGCGTTCAGACCTTCTCAAAGCAGATGAAGAAGAAGGCTGCTTAATCAAAATCAGAAAGATTAAAATCAGACCGGCCGGATGCCGCCTGAGTATCCGGCCGGTTTTATGTGTCTGCAGAATGAACAAAATCGCGGGAGGACAGATTTCGTCCTCCCGCTTTTTGTTCTTATCTACGTCTTCGTTCTTCTCGCCGAATGGCTGGGAAACTGTCATGGATAATCCGCGCTTACGCGGGGTTTATATCCGGACAATTCCTTACTGGTTGCTCATGGTCTCTTCCTGCGCCTTGATCATGCGGCGAACCATCTCGCCGCCGATGGAACCGGCTTCCTTGGAAGTCAGATCGCCGTTGTAGCCCTCTTTCAGGTTTACGCCCAGCTCGCCTGCGACCTCAGTCTTGAACTTGTCCATCGCGGCCTTGGCCTCGGGCACTTCCATCTGGTTGGTCTTGCTTGAACTTGCCATAGTTTTCACCTCCGTGTCTTAAGATATCTATTGTGAAGGATAAGGCGTGCAGTCCCTATCCTTCCTGTTTTTTTTGCCCGGAAAATAAAATTTCTGAGACGTTTTTACATTTGAAGTCGTCGGTTCTGTGTTTCTTATCCTGGCAATAGTATGTGAAGCCGAAAAAGAATTATGCTGGAAATTTATGTTACAGTTCACAGAATCTTTATTTTAATTATTTTAGAAAAAGCTGGTATTCGCCGGAAAACTATGATACAATCATGAAATGAGTGCGGTCAGAGGGGAAACGAAAGGCATACAATGGCCGTGCAAAAGCGAACTTGGGAGGAAATTATGAGTTTAACAAAGGTAGAGAACTTAGAGGAAGGCATGATCAGACTGACCATAGAGGTGGAGGCCGCTGAATTTGATAAGGCCCTGAACGCTGTTTATCAGAAGAATAAAAACAAATTCACCATTCCCGGCTTCCGCAAGGGCAAGGCGCCCCGTAAAATGATTGAGAGCATGTACGGCAAGGGTGTTTTCTATGAGGATGCTGCCGATGAGGTTATGGGCGACGCTTATGCGAAGGCGTTGGAGGAGTATGAGGGCAGAGAGATTGTTTCCGACCCGGATGTGAGGGTGACCCAGATCGAAGAGGGCAAGGATTTGATTTTCACCGCGGAGGTGGCTGTCAAGCCGGAGGTGACTCTGGGCCAGTATAAGGGCGTGGAGATCGATAAGTTGGAGGCTGAGGTGGCGGAGGCCGAGGTGGACGCGGAGATTGAGAAGGAGAGAGAGACCAACTCCCGTGAGATCGACGTGGATGACAGGCCGGTACAGGACGGCGATGTGGTGACCCTGGATTTTGAGGGCTTTAAGGACGGCGTTCCCTTCGAGGGAGGCAAGGGAGAGGACTATCCTCTGACCATCGGCTCCGGCTCTTTTATCCCGGGCTTTGAGGAACAGCTCATCGGCGCCCAGATCGATGAGGAGGTGGAAGTGAAGGTGACCTTCCCGGAGGACTATCAGGCGGAGGACCTGGCCGGCGCGGACGCGGTATTCAGGTGTACTGTCAAGCAGATCAGGGTGAAGGAGCTTCCGGACCTGGACGATGAGTTCGCCTCCGAGGTTTCCGAGTTTGACACCATGGAGGAATACAGGGCGGATGTGAAAAAGCAGCTCCTTGAGAAGAGGGAGGCTGAGGTAAAGCGGGCGAAGGAGAACGCCGTGGTGGATGCGGTGACAGCCAACGCGGAAATGGAAATTCCGGAACCTATGGTAGAGTATCAGCAGAGGCAGATCGTCAATGAATTTTCCCAGAGACTGGAGTCTCAGGGACTTTCCATGGAGCAGTATCTGCAGTACACCGACAGCACAATGTCCGTCATGATGGATCAGGTGAAGCCTCAGGCTGAGCAGCGCATCCGTCAGAGCCTGGTTTTAGAGGCCGTGGCAGCCGCGGAGCAGATTGAGGCTACCGAGGAAGAGTATAAGGAAGAGCTGGAGCGCATGAGCAAGGAGTACGGCATGGAGGTGGAAGCCATCGAGACCGCCCTGGGAGAGGCCGGCGAGAAGCAGGTAAAGGGCGACCTGGCCATCAATAAGGTGGTGCAGTTCCTTGTGGAGAACGCGGTCGAGGTGGAGCCGAAGGCGGAAGCGGAAACAGAGGACGCCGCTGAGGAGAATTGAGACGGCTGTGAATAGTAATAATTTTGAGTATTGGCAGTAAATATGAAAGACTGAAGAGCAAAGCCGCAGCCTTTTATATCAGAGAAGAAGTGCCTTAGGAGA
>JAJQCU010000130.1:0-1235 GCA_021202575.1 Lachnospiraceae bacterium | reverse complement strand
ACGGACTTCGCAAAAGGGCAGGAAAGGAGATCACTATGAGCTTAGTACCTTATGTAATTGAACAGACAAGCAGAGGAGAGAGATCCTACGATATTTATTCCAGATTATTAAAGGACAGAATTATCTTTCTGGGGGAGGAGGTCAACGATACCAGCGCGTCCGTGGTGGTAGCGCAGCTCCTGTTCCTGGAGGCGGAGGACCCGGACAAGGATATTCATCTGTATATCAACAGTCCCGGCGGCAGCATCAGCGCCGGTATGGCTATTTATGATACCATGCAGTACATTAAATGCGACGTGTCCACCATCTGCGTCGGCATGGCGGCCAGCATGGGCGCCTTTCTGCTGGCGGGCGGCGCGAAGGGCAAGCGTATGGCGCTGCCCAATTCGGAGATTATGATTCACCAGCCCTCCGGCGGCGCTCAGGGACAGGCTACGGAGATTGAGATCACCGCGAAGCATATTCTCTTTATTAAGGAGAGAATGAACCGCATTCTCGCGGAGAACTGCGGCAAAAGCTATGAGGAGGTGGCCAGGGACACGGAGCGCGACAACTGGCTGACCGCCCAGGACGCCATGGAATACGGCCTGATCGACAGCGTGGTGACAAGAAAAGACACCAGGAACGAATAAAAACTTCGGGATTGGGCGGCTTAAGCCGCCCGAAAATGGAAAACCAGTTTGAGAGGGAAACATGGCAGGAAAGAATTCTAACCGGATCAGATGTTCTTTTTGCGGGAAATCTCAGGATGCTGTGAGAAAGATCATCGCGGGTCCTGATGGAATTTATATATGTGACGAGTGTGTCAGCCTTTGCTCGGAGATTTTAGAGGACGAGCTTTACGACGACGATGAAGACGATGACAATGAGCTGGAGATCAATCTGCTCAAGCCCCAGGAGATCAAGCGTTTTCTGGATGACTATGTGATCGGCCAGGAGCAGGCCAAGAAGGTTCTCTCCGTGGCGGTATACAACCACTATAAGCGGGTTCTGGCGGAGCGCTACGTGGATGATGTGGAGATTCAGAAGAGCAACATCCTTCTGCTGGGGCCCACCGGCTGCGGCAAGACTTACATTGCCCAGACGCTGGCCAAGATCATCAACGTACCCTTTGCCATCGCCGACGCTACCACTCTGACGGAGGCCGGGTATGCGGGCGAGGATGTGGAGAATATCCTGCTGAAGCAGATTCAGGCGGCGGTTGACGATGTCGCCAAGGCGGAGCACGGCATTGT
>JAJQCU010000037.1:2207-5773 GCA_021202575.1 Lachnospiraceae bacterium | reverse complement strand
CGCCTGCTTTTGCGGTAAAAACACATAATCAACACTCATTCAATAAATCCAACTATCAATAATCTCACATTTTATTTCTTCAAACTGCTGCAATTGCCTGTCGTTTGTCAGGAACAGATCGCAGCCTGACTCACAGGCCGCTGCCAACTGCAGAGCATCCATTGCTTTAAAATCTTTATACTTAGCACGGATACGAGCGGCTTTTTGAGCTACCGCCCTGTCAATGTCTATGATTTCTATCCCGGCATCTTCGCAAAAATCATAGAACCTTTCAATTAAACTATAATTTCCCATGCGGTAAGGATACACACAGTATTCCTCCACCGTAATCGCCGAAGAAACAAACATTCTATCCTGCTCAAGACATTCCTCAAGGAATTTTTTTACCACATTGTGATAGAGCGGATGTTCTTCAAGATAGTATATCAGAGGTGCTGTGTCAATAAACACCTTATTAAATTCTGTCATTTCCCCGCATTTCCTCCATATATGCCTCCACATTTTTTCCTCTTTCCGTGGGAGTTACATATTGATCCAAATCTATCTTTCTGCGCTCACGTTCTGAAGTTGAAGTTTCCAGCACCACAATCAACCGCTGCCCTTTTTTCATCTCAATTTCTTTATCCAGTACAATACTGTTTCCATTGTAATAGCCATTCACTGCCAACATAAAAACACCTCCCTTGCAGTTTTCATCATTATACTCCCCATTTTTTATCCGGGCAACTGATTTTTATGATTAAGTATTCAGTCAGCTGCATACCCGATCTTTAAAGCACCTCTCCCAGGTATGTTTCGTCATTCTCTTCCGATCAGACTCCCACGTCCGCAGTGAACTGACGTCCACATGAAGCATATCGGCGAAGGGCTTCTTATCCATCCCCAGCCTCATACGGTATTCCCTGATCTGTCGTCCCTGACCATTGTACAGGAACAGGTTATACGCATCCAGAAAGTCTGTCGGCGGCACCTGATAAAGTGCAGCCAGCCTGTCCACGATTTCCTTTGGATAATAATCCACATATCCCGCCTCAAAATCCATATACATGCCTCTGCTGATGCCAATCCTCTCAGCTGCTTCTTTCTGCATCAGCCCCATATGATGTCTGCACCAGCGCAGGCGGTCCGGTACGCTCCGGATTTCCTCATAGCTGTGATACTGCCGGTTGAACATCTGCGCATCCAGAAGCCTGCGCGGCGCGATCAGACGAAAACTGTGAATGCACAGCGGCGCATATCGGAGCACGCCGTCCTCCCTGCGGCACATCAGGAAATTGGTTTCCGAGAATTGTGCACATACCCTCCATGCGGTGCCTCCACTGAAAAAAGAGGACTTTTCTCCGCACAAAACCCCATTTGTGAGCGGATAGCATTCTCAATACACCGACAGGCGTAGGTGGCCAGCTTCCCCCGCCCGGCGTCAAAGGTATTGACGGCCTTCATCAGTCCCAGGATCCCGATGGAAATATAATCCTCCGCCTCCTGCTGGGAGCTTTGATATTTTCTTGCTATGTGGGCCACTAACCGGAGGTTGTGCATGATCAGCTTCTCCCTTGCAAGTCCCGCCGCCTCCTCATCCTCCCCCTTAAGAAGCGCAAGGCAGTGTGCCTCCTCCTCAGAGGAAAGAGGCTGTAGAAAGGTCTGCATTTCAGCCTCCAAAAAACCCTTTCTAACAGTTTATGTGACAAAAAAAGAGAAGTGCCTTTCCGAATTTATTTACTTTCCAGGCGCACCTTCTGCGGCTGTTATGATGAAAAGTTCAGATAAGCTTTGCAGGAAGCAAAAAAACTGCCGGCGGCTTTATGAATCGCTTCGTCTACGCCGCCACCGCCCGCGATCAGCTTCGGATTGGCGGCATTTACGATGGCGTCGCATTTCACTTTTGTAATATCGTTTCGGATGATGCTGATTGGCATAATACACCTTTTTCCGCAGCAAAATATTTCTGCTTTTTCTTTCTAAAAAAGATCTTCAAGCGTCAGAAGAACCGCTCCCTCCTGCGCCGCTCTTCTCTGTACCGGGGCTGTAAATCCGCTTTTGCTGATAAACAGGAAATGCTTCTTCATGCTTTCCGGGAATGCCCTGGAGGCGGTCATAAGATCGTCATATTCCTCCATTGGCATCGGCCGATTCGTGAATTTGCATTCGCAGAAAATGCCCTCTGCTTTCTTTTTATCAAGCGCAACCAGATCAATATCATCCTGTGCACGAATCGCAGGATTGTTTCCCCACCATTTTCCAATATACGCCGGGACAAACGGCAGGTTACGAAGTCTGGCCTGCCTCAGAAGGTACTGTCTGCAGATATCCTCAAAAGCCAGGCCCATAAAATCAGGAATACCGGCCATAATTTCCGACGCGGCCTCCTCCTCGCCCAGCAATTCATAATAGCTTCTGTTGGCAAAAATGTAATGGTACCAAAAGCGATAAAAATTGTCTGTAAACACATAGATGGTTTTCCGACTGCTTTCCGGCTCGCCGCAGGGAACGCGCTTTTCAATCAGGCGAAGCGTCTGCAAGGTCTGAATATACTTGCTGCACTTATTTTTATCCTCATGAATACAGTCAGCAATCTCCGTCACCTTATTATTGCCCCTCGCGATTGCTTCCAGAATACTGTTATATACATTCGGCTCCCGCAACTCCATCCGAAGGGCCATCATCGGTTCATCATTTAAAAACGCTCCGTTTCTCAAAACTGCTGTCTTAAGATTTTCCCCTATGGATTTGCCAGGGGAAAAGCAGTTCAGATAACGCGGAATCCCACCAAGGATTCCATAAGCGGTCAGCTTTTCTTCCGCAGAGTATTCCGGAAAAAACGCAGCGCTGTCCAGATAATCAAACGGCAGCACTTCCATGGAAGACGTGCTGCGGCCATACAGCGGACTTTCATACCCCATGATATCATTCACCATAAAGCTGACACTGGAACCACATAAAATCAGAAAAATATTCTGATTTTTCCAATGATGATCAATTTCATGCTGCAGCATGCTCTTTATGGATGGATTTGGCCCGGCCATAAACGGAAATTCATCAATGATCAGAATAACCTGTCTGCCCGACGCTTTCTTCGTGATATAGGCAAACGCATTTTCCCAGGACTGAAACGGCGCAATAAACTGACCATCAAAATACCTCTGTACTGTTTCAGAAAAATCCCGCAAATTCAGGCTGTCATTTTTTTCCTGTGCAGAGTAGAAGATCACATCGTGCCTGTCGGCGAATTCCTGAAGAATGGTTGTTTTTCCGACGCGTCTTCTGCCGTACATGACCAGAAATTCAAAATTTCCGCTTGCGCCAAGCTGTTTGATCTGTTGAAGTTCCCGGCTTCTTCCAATCATTTTCGCCCTTCCTCCTGAATCAGAAATGATGATATTAATATGGAACTCATTTTACAACTCACAAGTAGTATACTCGTAATTCTACAGTTTTGCAAGTGAATTGTCATCAGAGCAGAAACTCATTTTATGGAATACGCGATGGCAGCCCAGGCAGAATCAGCGAGCCGCCCAAAAACACCGGCCCCATTATCTTTCCATCGCAGAAGGGTTGCCACAGCACAA
>JAJQCU010000037.1:0-2197 GCA_021202575.1 Lachnospiraceae bacterium | reverse complement strand
CGCCTGCTTTTGCGGTAAAAACACATAATCAACACTCATTCAATAAATCCAACTATCAATAATCTCACATTTTATTTCTTCAAACTGCTGCAATTGCCTGTCGTTTGTCAGGAACAGATCGCAGCCTGACTCACAGGCCGCTGCCAACTGCAGAGCATCCATTGCTTTAAAATCTTTATACTTAGCACGGATACGAGCGGCTTTTTGAGCTACCGCCCTGTCAATGTCTATGATTTCTATCCCGGCATCTTCGCAAAAATCATAGAACCTTTCAATTAAACTATAATTTCCCATGCGGTAAGGATACACACAGTATTCCTCCACCGTAATCGCCGAAGAAACAAACATTCTATCCTGCTCAAGACATTCCTCAAGGAATTTTTTTACCACATTGTGATAGAGCGGATGTTCTTCAAGATAGTATATCAGAGGTGCTGTGTCAATAAACACCTTATTAAATTCTGTCATTTCCCCGCATTTCCTCCATATATGCCTCCACATTTTTTCCTCTTTCCGTGGGAGTTACATATTGATCCAAATCTATCTTTCTGCGCTCACGTTCTGAAGTTGAAGTTTCCAGCACCACAATCAACCGCTGCCCTTTTTTCATCTCAATTTCTTTATCCAGTACAATACTGTTTCCATTGTAATAGCCATTCACTGCCAACATAAAAACACCTCCCTTGCAGTTTTCATCATTATACTCCCCATTTTTTATCCGGGCAACTGATTTTTATGATTAAGTATTCAGTCAGCTGCATACCCGATCTTTAAAGCACCTCTCCCAGGTATGTTTCGTCATTCTCTTCCGATCAGACTCCCACGTCCGCAGTGAACTGACGTCCACATGAAGCATATCGGCGAAGGGCTTCTTATCCATCCCCAGCCTCATACGGTATTCCCTGATCTGTCGTCCCTGACCATTGTACAGGAACAGGTTATACGCATCCAGAAAGTCTGTCGGCGGCACCTGATAAAGTGCAGCCAGCCTGTCCACGATTTCCTTTGGATAATAATCCACATATCCCGCCTCAAAATCCATATACATGCCTCTGCTGATGCCAATCCTCTCAGCTGCTTCTTTCTGCATCAGCCCCATATGATGTCTGCACCAGCGCAGGCGGTCCGGTACGCTCCGGATTTCCTCATAGCTGTGATACTGCCGGTTGAACATCTGCGCATCCAGAAGCCTGCGCGGCGCGATCAGACGAAAACTGTGAATGCACAGCGGCGCATATCGGAGCACGCCGTCCTCCCTGCGGCACATCAGGAAATTGGTTTCCGAGAATTGTGCACATACCCTCCATGCGGTGCCTCCACTGAAAAAAGAGGACTTTTCTCCGCACAAAACCCCATTTGTGAGCGGATAGCATTCTCAATACACCGACAGGCGTAGGTGGCCAGCTTCCCCCGCCCGGCGTCAAAGGTATTGACGGCCTTCATCAGTCCCAGGATCCCGATGGAAATATAATCCTCCGCCTCCTGCTGGGAGCTTTGATATTTTCTTGCTATGTGGGCCACTAACCGGAGGTTGTGCATGATCAGCTTCTCCCTTGCAAGTCCCGCCGCCTCCTCATCCTCCCCCTTAAGAAGCGCAAGGCAGTGTGCCTCCTCCTCAGAGGAAAGAGGCTGTAGAAAGGTCTGCATTTCAGCCTCCAAAAAACCCTTTCTAACAGTTTATATGACAAAAAAAGAGAAGTGCCTTTCCGACTTTTTTTACTTTCGGAAGGGCACTTACCATTCATATTTCATATTCCTTTTCATCGTTTCAAAACATCCCAGGCATTCCCTTCTCGCTCACGGGAAACGGTTTCACCGCTCGTTTCCTGTGCGGCATCGTCAATTTCATTTACCCCATGCCCCTGAATATATGCCATCAACTCCTCATAAGCTTCTGTGCCAATCATATAATATACCAGAAAACTTCCCTCCGGGTAGATGGATACCGCCATCGTTCCGGAACCCAGGAATGTGATGGATAAGGATCCCTCCTCGCACAGAAGAGTGACGGTTGCCATACGGCCATCCGATTGTACGCCGGAAACGCCGCCATGAAGCAATGGTGCAATCAGATTTCTGAAGCCGGGCCGATAAGAGGCTCCATTCAGGATATCCAGAACCGCGGTATACTCCTCCATCCCAGCTGTCAGCTTGTCCAAGCGGTATGTATCATATACCGTTTCCTCCTCATAATAAG
>JAJQCU010000388.1:3097-5809 GCA_021202575.1 Lachnospiraceae bacterium | reverse complement strand
GTATATAACCGATCAACTGAAGCGTATAGTAACCCATACCCAGCGCGGCAATCAGAGAAATGGCTCCCGTGTCCTTCATCACTGGAAAAATCCGGCCGACCAGGCTGACCACCGGCATCCAGAAGCTGCTTCCCTTTAACACAAACCATAAGAACGCATTCACCAACACACCTGTCAGAGCCAGATATGCTGCCCGCTTATTCTGCGCCGTTTTACCAATTTCCAGATACAGTGTTCCCAGATACGCAAATATCGTCGATATCGCCACATATACAAGAGTATATGGGGTTGCCGCCGCGAAATAGAAAAGAATGCTGGCCAGCAGCAGACACATCCACTGCCCGGCTTTTGGCACGATGTAATAAATGACAACTGTGCCAAAAACCAGCAGCAAATAGTAAAACGATGTGATAGTCATGATCCCGCGTCTCCCTCAACGTCCCATTTCCATGATAATATCCACCATTTCACCAACATTTTTCATGGTAATTACTTTCCCCATCGGAAACTTAAAGTGAAATTCCTCTTCCACCGCTACCACCAGATTGATATGCTCAAAGGAGTCCCAGTCCTCAATATCCCCTGACGTGGTTTCATCACAAATCTGAATTTTCTCATCGTCAAACACATCCCTGAACACATCATTCAATCTCTCATAAGTACTTTCTCTTGTCATTGCCGTTCTCCTCCGTTTACCTTAATCACCCTGTTTTTATTCACATATAATGGCTCAATCACGTATTCCCAAACAGAATTCCCTGCCAAATCCTCCGAGACCTTTGTGAAACCCTGAAGCCCATAAAAGCTTTTCACCATACTGTTTTTTGCCGTGAGATAATAATATCCCCTCAATTTTTTGATACCATTTTCACGGCACAAATGGACAAGCTCATCCATCATTGCAAATTCCATATCCCGTTTTAAAACCCGGCAGCTCATGAGCCACAGGTCTATATGTAAATCTCCCTTCTCCCTGTGCCCTATAATCACGCTCACGACGCCGTTATCGCCAAATTTATCCTCCAGCTTCCCATATAAAGTTACATACAGAGGATCCTCCGCGATTTTCTCTAATTCCGACTGGCTATATCTGCGCGTCGTAAGATTAAACTGATTGCTTTTATTGGTAAGCTGCGCTATTCGGGACATATAGATTGGCACAAACGATTTTATTTCCGCTTTCATTTCAAGTGAGACAAGATATTCCTCATAATTCTCACAGGATTGTCTTGCCCGATTGCGAAGCATATTTTCTCTGTACATCTCGCTTCTTCTGCCATCCTCCCGGGAGAGCTCTGTCACCTCAAAATAACCGCTTTTATCTATAATTCCGATATAGTGTTCCACATCTTTCATTTCCACAACCGCAGCTTCGGGAAAATTCTGCCTTATCATTTCCCGTTCAGCAGGATTGTCGTCAACAAACACAAAGCTCTCTGGCAAAAGTCCAAGTTCATCAGCCGTCTCCGCGAGATTTTCCGCCTTGCTGTTCCAATTGGCCTTAAATGAAATAAAATCTTCTCTTTTCAAAATAGAATCCGGACGTTCAAAGCCCTGAAGCGCCGTATCCTCGCTATTTTTGGAATTCACCGTAAGAAGCACTCCAAGATCCTTGTGTGCAAGAATATATTTTTGAAATTCCGCATAGGTCTGTCCAAGAGATGTTTCCTGTCCGATCTCTATGCTTTCCGCGCCAGCGTCACCAATCACACCTCCCCATAAGGTGTTATCCAGATCAAGGTTCAATACTTTTTTATTTTTTCCGAAAACAGATTTGATGATATTCGCGACATTGAATGTGGAATAGGGAATTGCATGTACAGACATATCATATTTATACATATGCCAATAGAACGGGTCGGACCATTTTTCCAGGCCGTATGACGCCGATTCATAATTGATATCATGTATATAAAAATTCTCATGGGTATCCGCATAATCATAGAAAGCGATGTTTAATCTGGAGATAAAGTTAACCTTTCCCCTGTAATCCGTCGCATCTTTATTTCCCATAAGGCGATAAAAGGGCAGTTGGAAATTATTCTGAATAATCGGGCAATTGTATGTTTCTGAGAGGTGCTTCCACAATTCTTCGAATCTCAGATATACATCGTTTATTTTTTGCGCGGCAACAGCCCTGTCATCCTTCATGACAGGGAATTCGTTTTCATTTATATTTCTGATCGATGTGTGAATATAGATTATATCCGGCTTAAAATTTTCAAGCGCAATATTCTGAAACATCCCATCCTCATAAAATCTGTTAAATTCAGATTCGTAAAAAACAGGACGAATTCCATAATTAAGCAAAAACAGCTCAAGGATTTTCACTATGTCGTCAGTGGTCGCCCCCCCAAGAACGGCAACGCGCTTTTCAATCATGTTTCCATTTTCAGCAATCAGCTTTTTGCGAAGTGCTCTTTTTTTCTTTAATATAAACTCCGCATCAAAAGGATATTCTAATTCCCGCATGGTACCTTAAGCCAGCTCTCCAATATCATCGCAGAGATGGCTTTGTTCCCCCTTCATTATTATTCCTGATCTTCCTATGTCTTTTTTTCAGTATACAACCAACCGTAAAATCCTGCAACGCCAATTTCACTGGTTTTCTCTCGCCGCGGCTATGGCGCTTTTCACATCCTCCGCCGTGCACGTCTCCCCGGAATATCTGGCCTTCTCATAAATCGCCGCCAGTTCCTTTCGGGAGAGCCC
>JAJQCU010000388.1:0-3087 GCA_021202575.1 Lachnospiraceae bacterium | reverse complement strand
CCCGGCCGCACTCCCTGGGGGTGATGGTTTTTAACCCCGCCGTCGGGGCGCCCCCCTCCACCAGAGTGCGCCTTCCGTTCCACACTTCCTTTTTATAAATGCGGCGGATCCGCTCTTCCGCACCCAGAAAGCCAAACACACGGAGCCGACCGCTCCTTTCCGCCTTCTCGACGCCGCATTTTTCCCGCTGGTCTGTCCGGATCTCCTGATCCTGGCCCTGGGGCAGCGCCGCTTCGCTGAAGCGCTCATACAAAAATTTCGCCAGCCGGTAGACGCCGTAAACCGTCAGCGCGATCAGTCCCGCCGCCAGAAGAACCATCACGATTTTTTCCAGCACCTGCCAGATCCATCCCGGCTCGCCTCCCTCCAGGCCGTACATGCCGTCCGATGAGCCGGACGTCTCCTCCGTGACTGTATCCACGATCTCCGTATCCGACTGATTGCGGAACAGGAAACGGATAATCCACACCAGAATGGTCCGGACCACATTCAGCAGATCAGACAGAATGCTTGTCCCCGAAAAGAGAACCATAAGGCCGACGCTCCCCAGGGAAAAGGCTGATACCAGCAGTATCCCGCACCGAAACATTTCCCCCTGTGGAATCCGCCCCGCGCTGCTGTCATTGGTTACCAGAAAGGAAGAAAAATTTTTCAGGTAGCTGTAAATAAAATACAGGCCCAGAAACAGCAGGGCCGGAGAGAGATAATACATGCCAAGGCCACTCTGTCCCACGGAATTATTTAAATATAAGCCGCCCGCCGCAAGGCATACCGCCACCACCGGGTGCACCGGAGCTCCCAGAATGTCCCTCCCTCTCCCTCTCAGCACAAGAGAATAAATAAAAAAGCCAAGCAGAATCAAAAGAGAGATCACGCCATTTAAGGAGATTTCATATAACACCGCGCCAAAAGCAGCCCCGGCCAGCAGATGTCCCGCCAGGCAGAACCGAAATTTTTCACGCAGCCGGAAATACAGAAATACCGGCGGCATCAGGCAAAGCAGCCCCCACCGCCCCATCCGGGGGCCGCCTCCCCCCGCGACTCCGATGACCGTCACAGCCAGGGTAAAGAAAATCCAGTAATTCATCTCAGACGCCAGAACCGCTCTTACAATCTGAATCGTTCTGTCTTTCATTTTCCGTTCCTTCCCTCCTGCGTGTTCACCCATCTGACATGGGGCATGGCCCATTGTGGGAGAAGCGGCTTTTCCTGCCTCCACACCGGATAAAACCAGACATACTCTTTTCCCATATCCTGATATTCCCGGACGAGATTGAGCAGATCATCATAGGCATTGACGGAGACAAGGAATGTGATGGTGCCGCCGCTTTCTTCCAGAAGCTTTTCCCGGAAGGCTTTTGTGAAATCCAGCCGCTCCCTTTTGGTATCGATCCGGGCCAGCGCCTTATAAATCTGATCCATCTGCCCGTTTCCGGCTCCCGCCTCAACTCCCACAGGCTCTCCGCTTATGACGTCCACGCCATTTCCGTAAAGCGCCACCCGGGTTCCCTGGGAGATAAAATAAGCGGACAGGGCCGCGCAGATCCGGAGGCACATTTCCACCGCATCATCCTTTTTTAATATTCCCAGATCATCGATATTAAAGAAAATCCGGATGGTCTGCAGCGCCGTGTAATTGCGCTGATTGACCTTCAGCGAACCGGTTCTGGCCGTAGCCTTCCAGTTGATGCTTCTCATGGTATCATAGGGCTGATATTCCCGGATTCCCCGGTACTCAAAGGGGTCCTCGATGAGGTGCTGCCTTGTCAGGACTTCGCCGTTGAGCTGCTGGAGGGACCGCATAAACTCCTCATCATAAAAGGGCTTTGGATACACGTACAGCCAGCTGTCCTCCCTGCGGCTTTCCGCCATGTCCGTGGTCATCAGCAGGTCCGTGCTCACCAGGTCAATGCCCATGATTTTATAATATCCGCGCTTTTTTCCCGTAAAAGAGAGCGTCCGCGTGATTCGCTCCCCGCCCCCGATCTGAAAGACGTCATTGCGGTAAAAAAGATCGCTGACATTGGAGCCCTCAACGTCGTCGAAGGCCAGGTTCCGGTCCGTATGGAACTTTACCTTCAGCATGGACAGCGGGAGGTACTTCCGGTTTTCCACAACCTCCAGAAGCTCCCCGGTCTCACCCTCAAAGATCTCCCGGTTTTTAAAGCTGATCTTCACGCCAAGATTCCTGTTCCACAGCTTCTGATAGAGCCTCACCTGAACCGTATAAAGCAGCCAGGCCACGACGCCGACCGTAATCAGGGCCATCATGATGAAAAATCCTCCGTGGGCACAGGCACATTTTTCACAATATTCTCCACCAGCGCGCGGGTATCTCCTCCCTTGCCGTAGCCATAATTGAGTACAATACGGTGGGCCAGAACCGGCGCCGCCACAGCCTCACATCATCAGGCACCACATAGCTTCTGTTGTCCAGCCAGGCAAATACCTTCACGCAGCGCAAAAGCGCCAGACTTCCTCTGGGACTGACGCCCATCACCACGTTGTCGCCCTCCCGGGTGGCAGCCACAATATTTACCATATACTCCCGCACACTCCGGTGCACATAGACCTGATTGGCCTCAGCCTTCGCCGCCGCCAGCTCCTCAAGCGTCACCACCCGGTCAAGCTCCGCCAGCGGATCCTTCTCCATATAACGGTCCAGAATATCCAGCTCCTCCTCCTTCGTGGGCAGACCCATGGAAAGCTTCATCATAAAGCGGTCCATCTGGGCCTCCGGCAGAGGGAAGGTGCCTGCCGTCTCCACCGGGTTCTGGGTCGCGATGACAAAAAACGGGCTCCCAACCGGAAGGGTTTCCCCGTCAATGGTGACCTGCCGCTCCTCCATGCACTCCAGCAGGCCCGCCTGGGTTCTGGGCGTGGCCCGGTTGATCTCGTCCGCCAGCAGAATGTTGGTAAAGACCGGGCCCTTGCGCAGCACAAATTCATTCCGCTTCTGATCGTAAACATTCAGCCCGGTGATATCGGAGGGGAGCAGGTCAGGGGTAAACTGAATCCTGGAAAAATCCGCGTCCAGGGATTTCGCGATGGTCCTGGCCAGCTTCGTCTTCCCCGTGCCGGGAACGT
>JAJQCU010000111.1:359-5839 GCA_021202575.1 Lachnospiraceae bacterium | reverse complement strand
TCATGGATCTTGGTATGGTATATGCCTCCGAGAAGCAGATTATTACATATAATTCCCAGATTGACGACTATCTGGAGCAGAGCGTTGTGATCGCGGACGAGGATTAAAATGAGCGGCACGGGAAATCAGACGCGAGGGGGCGGGAACGGACAGGACGGATCAAACAGACGAAGCAGGACAAACAGACAGGGCGGCCGAAGAGGGTCAAACAGGCAAAAAAAGGCGGACCCGACCAAATTTCGGCCCTATATGCGCGGAAAGCTTGTTTTTTTCTGCGGCTTATGCCTGATAGCTGTCGGTTTTCTGGTCTGGCGGCTGGTAAATATTACCGCTACCAGCGAGGAAAAATATAAGCAGATCGTCTTAAGCCAGCAGGCTTATGATTCCACCTCCCTTCCCTATAAGAGAGGGTCGATTCTGGACGCCAACGGCACCATTCTGGCCTACAGCGAGAAGGTGTACAATGTGATTCTGGACACGAAGGCCATGCTGGCGGATGAGGACGCCTACACGCCTACGCTGGAGGCGCTGGAGGTCTGCTTTGAGGATGTGGATATTTCCGCGGTGAAGGAGTATGTCAGCGAGTATCCTTCCTCCCAGTACCGCATTGTGTGCAAGAGCATTTCCTATGATGAGATGCAGGCCTATTATGACTATGTGGATCAGGTTTACGCGGCAGGCGAGGCGGCGGCGGAGGCGAAGGGCGAAAGCTACGGCGGCACCCATATCACCGGCATCTGGTTTGAGGAGCAGTATGAGAGAAAATACCCCTACAGCACTCTGGCCAGCGAGGTACTGGGCTTCACCGGCAGCGACAACAACGGCATGTTCGGTCTGGAGGAATATTATAATGATATTCTGAACGGCACCGCCGGCAGGGAATACGGCTATCTGAACGAGGACAGCGAGGTCAACGTCACCACCATTCCGGCCTCGGACGGCTACAGCATTGTGACCACCATCGACGCCAATATTCAGACCATTGTGGAAAAATGGATTGATTATTATAATGAAGAGCTCCGTGACAATTACAGAGAGGGCGCGGGCGCGGAAAATATCGGCGTCATCGTCATGGACGTGAACGATGGAAGCGTGCTTGCCATGGCCAGCAACACCGGTTATGACTGCAATGACCCTTATGATCTGAGCGAGTATTTCACGGACGCGGAGTGGGCGGCGCTGCAGGAGGATTCGGACGCCTTTTACACGGAATCCAACCAGATCTGGCGAAACTTCTGCATTTCCGATACCTATGAGCCGGGCTCGGTGGCCAAGCCCTTCACGGTGGCCATGGCGCTGGAGACGGGCACCATCACCGGCAATGAGACCTATCAGTGCAACGGATATCTGGAGGTCGGCGGCTGGACCATCAGCTGTCACAATACCTCCGGGCACGGCACGGTGACAGTATCCGAGGCCATAGAGGAATCCTGCAACGTGGCCATGATGTATATTTCCCAGGCCGTGGGCAGCGATACCTTCGCGGAATTCCAGAACCGTTTCGGCTTTGGCTTGAAGAGCAACATTGATCTGGCCGGAGAGGCCAGGACCGCCAGCCTGATTTATACGGCGGACACCATGGGCAGCGCGGAGTTAGCCACCTCATCCTTCGGCCAGGGCTTTCAGGTATCCATGATTCAGATGGCGGCAAGCTTCTGCTCTTTAGTCAACGGCGGGTATCTGTATGAGCCCAGGGTGGTCAGCCAGATTGTCAGCTCCAACGGAACCGTGGTGGAAAATATTTCCGCGAAGCTGGTGAAGAGGACCATCTCCGAGTCCACCAGCGAAAAGATTATAGAATACTGTAATAATGTGATCACCGAGGGCACCGGCACCAGAGCGGCGGTGGCCGGGTATCTGATCGGCGGCAAGACCGGCACCAGCGAGACCCTTCCCAGAGGAAACGGCGATTATGTGATTTCCTTCTGCGGATACGCCCCGGCGGATGATCCCCAGGTGCTGGTGTACGTGGTCATTGACCGGCCCAATGTGGACGATCAGGGCAATTCCACCAAATATGCCTGCTGGCTCAGCAAGGATATCATGACGGATATCCTTCCCTATCTGGGCATTTTCATGACAGAGGAGCTGACCGAGGAGGAGGAAGAAGAGCTTGCGGAGAGAAGCGAGGCCGTGATTCAGGGCTATCTGGAAAAGAGGGCGCTGGAGGATACCGAGGAGGATATTCAGGAGAGCGCTGACAATTCGGATTTGCTGGATGAGACCGCCGCTGACAATGAAGCGACCACGACCACCATCGGCTCCACGGTGGCGGATATTGTGGAGAGTACGACAACGGAGACCGGCGAGTCCGGGACGGAGGGTACAGAAACCGGCGAAACGGCGGAAGAATAAACGGCGAGGGCAATAAGAAAGCCAAAGCAAAGAAAAGGAAGCTGAGGCAGAAAACCATAGCAAAAGAAAAGGCGGCTGAGGCTGAACAGAAAACCATAACAAAAGAAAAAAGTAGTCACAGCAAAATAAACAAAGACAGGGACAACGTACAATTCACAGTCCAAAGCATGTCTTTGGGCATAACCTCATGGAAAGAAACATAAGCTGAAATAATACTTTCTGTGAGGTTATTTATGTTTGTCAGGACTTATCAGAAGAAAAAGATTCTGTTTTTCGCGGCGGCGAGCATCCTTCTTTTGTGCGCCCTGCTGGGACGGCTGATCTACATCATGGCGGTGCGGGGGGAGTATTATTCCCAGATGGCCACCGATCTGCAGGAGCGGGAGCGGGAAATCAAGGCTTTGCGGGGCCGGATTCTGGACCGCAACGGCGTTGTGCTGGCGGACAATGAGACGGTGTGTACCGTCTCTGTGATTTACAATCAGGTGGAGGACCCGGAGCGGGTGATCGAGGTTCTGTGCGAGGAGCTGGAGCTTAGTGAGGAATATGTGCGCGCCCGGGTGGAAAAATATTCCTCCAGGGAGCGGATTAAGAGCAACGTCCCCAAGGAAGTGGGAGACCGCATCCGCGGCTATGACCTGGCGGGCGTCAAGGTGGACGAGGATTACAAGCGTTATTATCCTTATTCTACTCTGGCCAGCAAGGTGCTGGGCTTCACCGGCAGCGACAACCAGGGAATCCTGGGCCTGGAGGCGGTGTATGATGAATATCTGACCGGCGAGAGCGGCAAAATCCTTACCATGACCGACGCCTCCGGCATTGAGCTGCAGGAGGAGGGGGAGCGGCGGATTGAGCCTGTCGCGGGGCAGGATCTGGTGATCAGCATTGACGCCAACATTCAGAATTACGCTGAGCAGCTGGCGCTGCAGGCCTACGAGGCAAAAGAGGCGGAGAATGTCATGATTCTGGTCATGAATCCCAACAATGGGGAAATTTACGCCTGTGTCAACGTGCCGGAATTTGACTTAAATAACCCTTATGAGCTGACGGAGGAGTGGGCCGGAAAGCTTGAGGGCGGCAGCACCGAGGATAATTTAAATACCATGTGGCGCAACGGCGTGATCAGCGACAGCTATGAACCGGGCTCCACATTTAAAATCATCACCGCGGCCGCGGCTCTGGAGGAGGGAGCGGTTTCCCTGGAGGAGAGCTTTTACTGCCCGGGGTATGTGGTGGTGGACGACCGCAGAATTCGCTGTGCCAGGACCACCGGACACGGCGCTGAAACCTTCATCACGGCATTGCAGAACAGCTGCAACCCGGTGTTTGTGCAGATCGGCCTGCGGCTGGGCGTGGAAACCTATTACAGCTATTTTGAAAGCTTCGGCTTAAGCACAAAGACCGGTGTGGATCTGCCGGGAGAGTCACGGACCATCGTCCATCAGATGGAGGATATGGGAAACGTGGAGCTGGCCACCATGGCCTTCGGACAGGGCTTTCAGATTACGCCGGTTCAGCTGCTGACCACAGTTTCTTCCATTATTAACGGGGGAACAAGAGTGACGCCTCATTTTGCCGTCAAGGCAGTGGATGGGGAAGAGGAGACAGTGTTTGAGTATCCGGTTACGGAGGGTATCGTCAGCGAGGAAACCTCGGCTGTCATGCGGGAGCTTCTGGAGTCCGTGGTCAGCGAGGGCGGCGGCAAAAACGGCCAGGTGGAGGGCTACCGGGTGGGCGGAAAGACGGCCACCAGCCAGACCCTTCCCCGGGGAAACGGCAAGTACATCGCCTCCTTTATCGGTTTTGCCCCGGCGGACGATCCACAGGTGATCGCCATCTGTATCATTACCCATCCTCAGGGGGTGTATTACGGAGGACAGATCTGCGCGCCGGTGATCCGGCAGCTTTTTGAAAATATTCTTCCCTATCTGGAGGAGGAGAATTATAATAAACCGACAGAGCAGGGCTGATTTTAGGGCTCTGCCTGTAAAGCTGATTACATCAGGAGGAAAATCCATGTTTCAGGAACTGGTATATCCGGTGATTATTCCGGTGGTGGTTTCTTTTCTCATCACCGTGGTGCTGGGACCCATTGTGATCCCTTACTTAAAAAAATTAAAGTTCGGGCAGACAGAGCGGGAGGAAGGGCCTCAGAGCCACAAAAAGAAGACCGGCACGCCCACCATGGGGGGCATTATTTTTCTGGTCAGCATCACACTGGTCAGTCTGTTTTACGTGAAGGATTATCCGGATGTGGTGCCGGTTCTCTTTCTGACGCTGGGCTTTGGGCTGATCGGCTTTGTGGATGATTATATCAAGGTGGTGCTGAAGCGCTCCATGGGCCTGACGAGCGCGCAGAAGATGCTGGGCCAGATTGTGGTGACAGGGGTGTTCGCCTTTTACATGCTGGCGGTCAGGGATGCGGATCTTTCCATGCGCATTCCTTTCATGGACAAGACCCTGAATGTGGGGTGGCTGAGCATCCCGCTGATGTTTTTTATTATTCTGGGCACGGTCAACGGTTCCAATTTTACGGACGGAATCGATGGGCAGGAGAGCAGTGTGACGATCATGATCGCAACGTTTTTCGCGGTGGCGGGCATGGGGCTGGGCGTGGGAATCACTCCCATCACCTGCGCGGGGATCGGCGGGCTTCTGGGCTTTCTGATGTTCAATGTGTATCCGGCCAGTGTGTTTATGGGGGATACGGGGTCTCTGGCGCTGGGGGGCTTTGTGGCGGGCTGCGCTTATATGACGGGCTTGCAGCTGTTTATTCCCATTGTGGCGCTGATTTATCTGGTGGAGGTGGCCAGTGTGATCATTCAGGTCACGTATTTTAAGTTAAGCCACGGAAAGAGGATTTTCCGGATGGCGCCGATTCATCATCATTTCGAGCTGGGAGGCTGGAGTGAGACGAAGGTGGTGGCGGTGTTTACAACGGTGACGGCGCTGCTGTGCCTGGTGGGGCTGGCGGGGCTATAGAGGGGAGTTTTTGGTGCGCGGGTATCAGCAGAAGTGTCGCGGGGGGGGAAGGGTAAAAATGAGGGGCCCCGCGCGGGGCGCCCCCACGAGACGTGGGGGGGGGCACTACTGCGGTTCCCGGGGGGGGGACCGGGCTCTAAAAA
>JAJQCU010000111.1:0-349 GCA_021202575.1 Lachnospiraceae bacterium | reverse complement strand
TATCATCTCCTTCCCAAATAAATGGGTAAGATTTTTCGGTTTGCCCGCGCTCGGTTCCTGCAAGTTAAGGCCGCGTAAGCGAAAGGGGATATTATGGATTTTAGGGGGAAGAAAGTTTTTATTATAGGCAGTGGAAAGAGCGGCATAGGGGCGTTGTCGGCGCTTTGTCATGTGAAGGCTGTCTGTACGGTGTATGACGGGAATGAGAAGCTGACAGAGGAGAGCGTCAGGAGCAGGTTCCCGGAGGAAACGGACGCGGATGTGATCATCGGGGAGGTGTCGGACGAGATGCTGGCGGGGTTTGATCTGGCTGTCATCAGTCCGGGCGTGCCTATTGACAGTCCACTGG
>JAJQCU010000378.1 GCA_021202575.1 Lachnospiraceae bacterium | reverse complement strand
AATCCGCATATCCTTTTCCGGCCTTTGCTTCCCGCTCAACTTCATAAAAGGCTCTCGCTCCCAGATAAGCAAGGTTGACAATGGCAGCCAGCTCATTCTCGTTGTTGTAATTTAAAATTGGGGCCTCTGTGTTATGGACAAGCTCCATGATTTCCTCAACTGTCCGGGCGTCCCCATCCAATGTTGCCTTCAAAATCCTCCCGGATTCCCTGGCCAGCGAATCCATATAGCGAAGAGACGCCTCCCTCCTGACCGTAATGCTAAATTCGTCCATCAATTCCCTGTTTGGAATGCGAACCGTCTCTGTATTCTCATCATACGTCAGGAAACCATACACAACCATAGCGGACAGAATTTCATCCAGAGTCTCCCATTTTCCTGCTGTGGCCGCCTGTGCTTTCATAACCATCGGAATGGACGCACCCTCTACCATGCTTACGACCGCTTCCTTCACGCCCTCAACATTATCAGCAATATAGTCCGATATTTCCATATAAGAACCGGATGCTGTCCAGTAATCAGCAATCTGATTGTTTGACAGCGCATATACAACTGAACGGGGATTATACAGACGTTCTCCCGACGCGATCTGGTAGCCGTCATACCAGAGTTTCAATTCCTGCAATGAAACCTCATGGTTGTTCTCCTTCTTCAGATACTTCCGGTAGAGCATTTCCACCTCGGATTCCGTGAACCCGAAATACTCACCATATTTCTTCTTGGTGGCCATATCATATTCCTTAAAATTGTTAATTGTCGAGCCGCTGGAATATTTGGCAATCGGGAGAACTCCGGTCATGTAAGTAAGTTTTGCGTACGGCTGATCCTTCAAAAGGTTTGCGAGGAACTCAATATAGGCTTTTCTGTCATCTTCAGTGATAAAATCTTTGTGGAATATACAGTCCCACTCATCTATGACAAACACAAACTGTTCTCTGTACACATCAAAAATATCTGAAAAGATGTCCCATAACGAGTCATTGATATCACACAGAATTTCCGGATATGCGGCAATCAGCTCTCTCTTCATTCTGTCTGTAATGCGGGTGATATACTGTTCATAGCTTTTGCAGTTCTCCGGCATTTTACTGAAATCGATATAAATCAGGCTGTTCTGATTCAGGTGCTTATAATAATCGGGGTTCTGCGCAATGGACAGCTGATCGAAAATTGCACTGGTGTCACATCCTTTTCCAAAAAAAGCAGCAATCATATTGGCTACAACGGTTTTGCCAAATCTGCGCGGTCTCGTAAGACAAATATTGCCGTCATCTGTTCCTATCACAGAAAACAATTCACCAATCATAGCTGTTTTATCTACAAAGTAAGCAGCCTCCACGCTCCTTTTATACGCCGCTGCCGGGCTTTTGCTGTTCAGATAATAACCCATTTTTGAAACCAACCTCCCATCTCTCTTCGTTTATCATATCCTATTCGAAGTTAATTTACAAGCGTAAACGATTGTTCCGAAGCAACTCATTTTTGCGATCGCTGCGAACCAGCCGTCAGAGCGAAGAACCCCCCGTCCGCGGGGTGCTCTCTGCATTTTTGTATCACTTCTCTCATTATGTGACAATCCAACGTAATGTGTCTGCCATGCCTCTCACAGCAGATATTCCAGCGCCGGAGTTCCCACCAGGCCATATCCGTACCAGACCTTCTGAACAGATATAAACCAGTCAAGGCCGCCGCTTGCGGCTTTTACCTTCTGCTCCATGGTGGTCGTCACATCGATGCAAAGATGATTCTCTCCCGCTTTCCAGCTTTCGGTCAGGTCAAAGACAAACGGCGCCGCGATGGCAAAGCCTGCCGGGCTGCCATTGCAGAAAACCTCACAGACCTCCCGAACCTGCGGAAGTTTCAGAAGGATACGGGACGCTCCCGCCTCAATTTCTCCTTCCGAAACAGTATACTCATACCGGATCGTCCCGGACCAGCCGTCCTTCATGATGCCTTCCAGCGTGTCTGTCTCATCATAGGGAACAAAGCTGCCCTCCTCCAGAAGAGAGATTCTCCATTTCCCGCTTAAAGGAATACTGCGCTCTTCTCCTTTTTTCGTTGGAAAGGCTCTGACAACTCCGCTTTCCGGCTCAGATGACGCAATTTTTTCCCTCGTGAAAAGAAACAGCGCGCTTTCCATCGGTTCCAGCCGCAGTAAAATCCGGCTTCCCGGCCTGTCGTCCACGCTTTCCCGGTTGCAGGCGTACAGCCGGTTTTCCATCGCGTCATACCGATAACAGTAATCTTCCTCCGCCGTCACCTCCACACAGCCGTCAAAGGGCTTCCATGGTGATTCATTAAAAAGGAAAAAGACATCTTCCTCCTCCCCATGGCCGTGATAGATTCGAATATCACTGTGAGCGGGTGAAAGCCGGATATCCGCAAATGCCTCAAGACAGCCGGAAAGAGATGACAGCTTTACAATCTGACAGTCCGTTTCCGGAGCGAAGTCAGCAAAATACACAGGGAAACCGCTTTCAAGCGCCTCATCACAGAAAGCCACAGCTGCCTGCGGCAGATATTCGCAGCCCGGGATCACCAACGCCTGATAGCTTCTGCCATTGACCGTCAGTTCTCCGTCCCGCAGCGCAAGTGCCTCAGAGGGCAGGATATCAAAATCAATCTGATGCTCTCTGAGCTCTCTGGCGCATGTCTGCAGCTTCTCCCACCTCATGCCGCTCCACGCGCTTTCCGCGTGATACAGAACCGCAACCGGCGCGGTGTGCCTGTACGCGGACAAAACGTGGGCTGTTCTGTTCATGTAGGCCATAAGCTTTCCGAATGCCGGATACAGAAGATCCTCCCCTCCCGCGTAAAAATGAGGCGGACAGTCAAAATCCGGGAATGCCTTCGCGGAGAAAGCATGCGGTACAAAGTGATTCACTCCGTCCGCCAGCAGATGATCGGCGATATATTTCATCGTCTGGGTTCCTTCTGTCCAGCCGTAGGCGCCGAAGCACTCGCACATACAGCGGTCCTTTTTCTTCGGATCTACGTGCGCCAGCGAAGAGCCAAGCTTCCCCAGCACATGATGATAAAAAGCTCCATCCCCACTCCCGACAACGGATACATGCTCCACATTCGCTCCCCCAACCGTGATCTGAGAACCGATATCATCAATCCCGGCCATATCCTGGCCCATGAGGCCGCGGAAAAAATGTCCCACACTGACGCCCAGTCCCTCTGAGGCGTTATTATCCTCAATGATATGTCCGATATACTCCACGCCGTGCGCCCGGCACCAGTCTCCGATCTGCTCGCTGAAATTTTTCTGCACCAACCCCGTCAGAACATTCATAAAGGATACGCGGATTTTCGCGGTCTCCTCCTTTGAGCCAAGCTCTCCCCAAAGCGCCGGAAGATTTTCGGCGAATTTCGCTCCCCAGAGACCTTTCATCTCCGATTCCATCTCCACGCTCCAGGGCAGGGGCATCCTGTACTGCCCGACAATCGCCCCCTGCACATTTCCTTCGATATTTCCAAGGGAAGGCTCATCTGAGAAAAATCCCGCGATGGTCTTTCCAAACTCTTCTCCATACCTGCGGTAATGCGCCTCATAGACCGTATCCAGCAGCACCTTGCAGGAGGCGGAATCCACCAGGTTGATCGCATCGGAGTTCGCGCCGTTGTGAGTCACATAAAAGCAAAAGACACGCCACTCTCCCTCCGGCACATCCCAGATCAGAAATCCGTCCTGAGGCGGGAACGGATCCGCCCCCGTATTCAGCCGTATGACCTGATCCACGTGATTCTGGCTGCGCCCGGCCTCTCCATCCAGTCTTGCGGCGACTATCGCCAGAATCCGGTCGTCATCATACTCGGGAGGAGTGGGATGCACAAAATTCCGGGGGGTACGGCCCAGCTTATTCAGATCCAGACGGACTCTTCTCATCGGCCCGTAAACATCAGTCATATTGCAGTCCAGATACTGCTTGTGCAGCTCAACAGGCGCTTTTTTCAGGGCGCCCGCCGCCTTTCCTGTCGGATAATGCTGATCATCCAGGATCCACACCTTCATGCCCCGTTTTTTCGCTTCCTCAATGATCACATCCATATCCTTCCACCATTTCGGCCCAAGGAAATCCGGATGCGGTCTGGATTCGACACAAACCGCGCGGATATTCGCATCACGGATTGCCTTCATGTACTCCCTGAGAACAGACTCCTCTTCCCCGTGGAGCCACAAAAAAGGCATGATATAATTTTCTTCCTGTCCCTGCAGGCTATCGATCACCGCGTTTGACATTTCATATCCTCTCCGTCTTAAAAAATTCCTTCAGTGAAAGCGTACCACAACCCGGATCAGGTCCGCAACACTTCTCTGTAATACTCCTCTGCTGAGCTTCCCGTTTTCCAACGCTTCCACCAGCGGCGTTACCATCGTGTCATCGTCCGAGCCCGGCGCAATCCAGTTGACGCCGGCTCTGATCAATCCATCCCGTCCCCTGTCTCCATATCCGCCCCAATCGGTCATCTCGCAGCCGTCCTAGCCCATCTCTGTTCTGAAGATCTCACGCAGAAGCACGGGGTAAGCGGCGGGATACATTCCGTTGGCCGCGTTATAGCTCGTCATCACGGTTGCCGGCATCCAGGTCTCCAGCGCATAAGAAAACGCGCCAAGATAAAGCTCTCTCGCCGTACGCTCTGTCATGATACTGTGGTTCAAATTCCTCATGGTCTCGGCGTTATTGGCGAAGAAGTGCTTGATGCAGGCGGCCACGCCCGCTTTCTCCAGCCCCTGGCATTGCCTGCCCGCCATGCGTCCCGCCAGATAAGGATCCTCGGAAAAATATTCCGCGTTTCTTCCACCCAGGATATTCCTGTGCAGATTCATCGCCGGAGCCAGAATACAGCGCACGCCTCTGTCCCTGGCTTCTGTGCCGATGGCCCGCCCCTCCCGCTCCATCAGCTCTTCATTCCAGGTCGCGCACATGTTGGCTGACACAGGAAAGCCGACGCCGGGCTCTGTCAGATTTACGCCGTTATTGCCGTCCGCAAAATAAAAAGAAGGAATCTCATACTTTTCCAGAGAACCTCCTGTATAGAGCTGTCCAGCGTAACCGGCATCCTGCGCTCCCCAGCCGGTTGCCCCGCCAACGCTGAGTCTGGCAAGCTCATCATCTGACATCTGCCCCACAAACGCCTCCAGAAGATCCGGATCCTCTGCCAACTCAGGGAAGGTAATTTTCCTCCCGGGAGACGGGAATTCCTTCTCCGTCTGTGTCCCGTCCGCGCTTCTGTCGGACGAAAAGGGCAGCACGTCATCCAAAACACCGCGAGACTTTCCGCCCTTCGGCCAGGTTCCGTTTCTGTCCTCTTTGGAGATCTCTTTCACCTCTACCGGGGGCGAGAGTCTGGCGGAAAGCTTGCGGAACACGGTCCGTTCCTCATTTTTAATCTGTCCGATCTGCGTCTCCCCCAGAAAGATCCTGACCAGGCCCTCCTCCATCACAAAAGCGTTGTCCTCCGTATCATAGGACTGCAGCGCGCTGTCCGAAAGATGCAATGTAACCGTCTGCTTTTCTCCCGGCCGCAGCTCCCTCGTCTTGGCAAACGCCGCAAGCCTGAGCGCGGGCTGTTCCAGCTTTTTCTCCGGAAGGGAGACATAAATCTGCACAACCTCTTTGCCGGGTACCTTTCCGGTATTTTGGACGGTCACCTGAACGGTTCTTCCCTCCAGTACCCCCTCCTGTGTAAATGTGGTATAGCCAAAGCCGTCCCCAAACCAAAACGCGGGTTTCACTCCGAAGGTGTCAAAATAGCGATATCCGATATACAGGCCTTCCTCATAGACTGTGGTGACAAATTTCGCCCCGGGATATTTCACGGCAATCTCAGGGTT
>JAJQCU010000150.1:4029-5869 GCA_021202575.1 Lachnospiraceae bacterium | reverse complement strand
GTGCAATACTCCTTCGATTCCATCATCAAGGTTAACATTTACGATGATCTGTTTATTGATTTTTCGGAAATCGCAAATATGCTCATCAACTGATCCAAAAAGGAAAAGCTCTGAAATTTCTTTTTCAGAATTTCAGAGCTGAAATAATACGCAGGAGATCTCTCTTTCGGACAGACATGAACGATTTGCACTATATGTTATAAAACATATTTATATCATATGGAATAACTGTTGACGGAAACTGAGAAATGGAGGTAAAGTGATGGTTTATACTGTAGATGAGATCAGAAATCGTGTGACACCTGTCGCGCAGAAATATCAGCTGAAAGCAGTCTATCTTTTTGGTTCCTATGCCAGAAATGAAGCAACGGAGAACAGTGATGTGGATATTCTGGTAGACAGACAAGGCTCAGTTATCCACGGAATGTTTGAAATGGGCGGCTTATATAATGATTTAAAAGAAAGTATGGGTAAAGAAATTGACCTTGTGACAACGCAGACATTGGAGCAGAAAAGCACACTGGAGCGAACTCCATGGTTTGTCGATAATCTGAAAGCGGAGATGGTGAAGCTATATGAATAAAGGAGACAGAGAACGGTTGACTCATATATGCAGACATTGCAAGGATATAGAGGAATTTATACAACGATTTGGCGATGATTTTAATGTGTTTATAAATGACAGAGCATACGTAAATGCAGTTTGTATGAGTGTTCTTCAGATTGGTGAATTAGCAAATGGACTTTCTGAAGAATTCAGAGAAGAAACGAAAAATCAAATGCCATGGGGCTTGGTTCGTGGGATGAGAAACTGGTTGGCTCACGCGTATTCTTCTGTAGATGAAAGCATCATATGGGAAACGGCGTCCAATGACATTCCCTCTTTACTGGAATTCTGCAGTAAGCAGTTGGAAAAAGCATAAATTTGTCGAAAAATTATCAGACCTCAAAAGACAGCTGTCAGTTTCCTGACAACTGTCTTTTATCATCTGCAGGAGATGGGACTTGAACCCACAAAAGCATTCAAAAAACTAAGGTAGAAAGGCACTTTGCATGCCCTCTTTTGAAAGTGTAATCAGAACATACGTTCTGAATCACTGTATGATAAACTGACGTTTTTCCTGTTCTGACAATTGTGCCACATGCACTCCTCTTTCTTTTGCGTATGACATAATACCTCTTAAATCAACCTTTTTCTGAATCTGATTGAGAGAAATCGGTTCCGGTGTATTTTCTAAGGATTCTTTATATCTCTTCATCTGTCCATTCATAATCATATACCTTTCAGGCATCTCCTGAATTCATGCGCTGGCGCGCAAAAGCAAGATGTTATACCTCCCTGATCTGCGCGGCGGTCGCTTCATCTATTGCAAACTGATAAGGATGAAGCATACCGATATATTCGCCATGAAATACTTTTATATAATGGTCTAAAAGCTCCTGATTGGCGACAAATCCATACATATAGCCATCAAATCCATATTCTATTGATTTTTGAGCCGCAATGGCGAACAAATGACCTCCAATCCCCAAATATCTGATTTCGTCCGTTATCAACTTATTATTATCAGGACTCACACACATCCATGCAATATAGGCCGCTCTTGTGTCACGATCCTTTGCAATGGCAACCATACCCTGAATATCTACCGAGCCTTCAACCACGAGTGCGTATATTTCATTTTCATCCGCCAGAGTTTCCCAATTGACATACCAGCCGTTTTTCTTGTTGTACTTTCTTAAAAAGGATTTTCTCCTGATCCGAATCACCTCTGTTTGAACCAGTTCCCCTGTCTTAGAATCTTTCAAGCACGAGGTAAACTCGTCAATAATTACGTTA
>JAJQCU010000150.1:1962-4019 GCA_021202575.1 Lachnospiraceae bacterium | reverse complement strand
TCTTATATAATAATATCATTTTTAATTCGATATCTCAACAGAATTATTGGTTCTTCTCAAAAGCATTTCAATCCACTCGGCTCTGCCTCGTTGAACGCGGCAGCCGTCAAGCCGGATAAAACGAAACGTTTTCTTCTGCTCTCCTCATTACTCGCGCAAAAAATCGGGAATCCCTTATTTGAAAGGATTCCCGACCAAAAATCACATGCAGGAGATGGGACTTGAACCCACACATAGTCACCTACGGCAGATTTTGAGTCTGCTGCGTCTGCCATTCCGCCACTCCTGCGTCCGCCGCAGCTATAAGATAACCATCCGTTGTCCGTCCGCTGCGACAAAGGAATGATACCATAAATCTTAAGTCAATGCAAGCTAAAATTCCGGTTCTGCCAACATTTCGCCATTTTGCCATTTCGCAAATCATGGTACAACAAATAGCATCAAATCAGAATTACAGCCGTCAATTACAATTCCAGTTCCAGCTTCCTGTAAATATCCAGCCCGTCGAAGGTGGCAAAGTAGTCCTTCGGCGTCTCCGCCCGGCGAATCAGCTGTACAGAGCCGTCTTCCTTTAAAAGCAGCTCCGCGCTTCTGAGCCTGCCGTTGTAATTATAGCCCATGGAGAAGCCGTGGGCGCCGGTATCGTGGATGACCAGGTAATCTCCCATGTCGATCCTGGGAAGCTGGCGGTCGATGGCGAATTTGTCATTGTTCTCACACAGGGAGCCGGTTACGTCATAGACATGATCCAACGGCGCGTCCTCTTTTCCCAGCACTGTAATATGGTGGTAAGCGCCGTACATGGCCGGGCGCATCAGGTTGGCCGCGCAGGCGTCCACGCCGATATATTCCTTGTAAATATGCTTCTCATGCAAAGCCTTCGTCACCAGATGGCCATAGGGAGCCAGCATAAAGCGCCCCAGTTCGGTATAAATCGCCACATCTCCCATGCCGGCCGGAATGAGCACCTCCTCGTAGGCTTTGCGCACGCCCTCGCCGATTTTCATAATGTCCGCCGGCTCCTGATCCGGCTTATACGGAATGCCGATGCCGCCGGAAAGGTTGATAAATTTGATATGGGCGCCGGTCCCTGACTGCAGCTTCACCGCCAGTTCAAAAAGCCTTCTGGCCAGAGAGGGATAATACTCGTTCGCAGTTGTGTTGGAGACCAGAAAAGCGTGAATGCCGAAATTCTTCGCCCCCTTCTCCTTCAGCAGCTTAAAGCCCTCAAACATCTGCTCTGTGGTAAAGCCGTACTTGGCGTCGCCGGGGTTATCCATAATATTATTGGCAATGGAAAAATATCCGCCGGGATTATAGCGGCAGCTGATGGTCTCCGGAATTCTGCCGATGGTCTTCTCCAGAAAGTCGATGTGGGTGAAATCATCCAGATTGATGATGGCTCCGATTTTCGCGGCGTATTCAAACTCCTCAGCCGGAGTGTCGTTGGAGGAAAACATGATGTCCTCCCCCTTCATTCCCAGAGCGTGACTGAGCATCAGCTCCGTTAAAGAGGAACAGTCCGTGCCGCAGCCAAAATCCCGCAGAACATCGATAATGTACGGATTGGGGGTGGCTTTCACCGCGAAATATTCCTTATAGCCGGGGTTCCAGGCAAAGGCCTCCTTTAATTTCCGGGCATTCTCCCGGATCCCCTTCTCATCATAAATGTGAAAGGGGGTTGGATAGGTCTTCATAATCTCTTCTATCTGTTCTTTCGTTACAAAAGGTAATTTTTTCATAAGTCTCCCTCAACAAAAAGAGTTTAATATCCAATCAGATTATTAACAGGAAAGCTTGTCCATCTGGTTGGATATCAACAACGCTTTTATTCTATATGTTTTCAATCTGCCAGTCAATAGGCTCCACTCCGTTTTTCTCAAGGAAAGCGTTACACTGGCTGAAATGCCGGCAGCCGAAAAAGCCCCGGTAGGCCGACAGGGGGCTGGGATGGGGCGCCTCCAGATTCAGATGATGAGGTTTATGGAGCATCGCCTTTTTCTGCCGGGCGGGCGTACCCCACAGAAGAACCGCGATAGGCCGGTCCTCCTGGTTTA
>JAJQCU010000150.1:0-1952 GCA_021202575.1 Lachnospiraceae bacterium | reverse complement strand
GCGCGGATAGCCGCGGCGGTAAATTGCTCCCAGCCGATATTCCTGTGGGATTTGGCCTGATGGGCCCGCAAGGTCAGGACTGTATTTAACAGAAGCACTCCCTGTTCGGCCCACTTCACCAGATAGCCGTTGTTGGGGATGTAACAGCCCAGATCGTCATGGAGCTCCTTGTAAATATTCTCCAGCGAGGGGGGAATCTCCACCCCTGGCTTCACGGAAAAGCACAGTCCGTGGGCCTGGCCGATATTATGGTAAGGGTCCTGGCCCAGAATCACCGCCTTCACCTGATGCAGCGGCGTCAGATGAAAGGCGTTGAACAGATCGTCCGCCTCCGGGAAAATCTGATAGTGCTGATATTCATATTGCACCTTCTGATAAAGCTTTCTATAGTATTCCTTGCCAAACTCGCCCTTCAGCGCGCCCAGCCAGTCATCGGAAATCGGCGGCATTTTCTCTCACAGGCGCACACTGACGCCCCTCTCCCTTAAGTATTTTTTCACATCTGTAATCTCCAGCTCCCTGTAGTGGAACAGGCTGGCGGCCAGGGCCGCGTCCGCGCCTCCCTCCGTCAGCGCCTCATAAAAGTGCTCGCACGAACCCGCGCCTCCGCTGGCGATCACCGGCACATTCACGGCGGAGGAAACCGCTTTTGTCAGGGCGATGTCATATCCGGCTTTGGTGCCGTCCCCGTCCATGCTGGTCAGCAGGATCTCCCCGGCTCCCAGCTCCACGCCCCGGACCGCCCAGTCAACGGCGTCCAGGCCCACATCTATCCTCCCTCCGTTTTTATACACATGGAAGGTGCCGTCTTCGCTTCGCCTGGCGTCGATAGCCAGTACCACACACTGGGAGCCAAAAATCTCCGCCGCCTCCCGGATCAGCTCCGGCCGGTCGATGGCGGCACTGTTCACCGACACCTTGTCCGCCCCTTCTCTTAAGATCTGGCGAAAATCATCAATGGTGCGGATGCCTCCTCCCACCGTGAAGGGAATAAAAACTGTTTCCGCCACCCGCCGCACCATGTCCGCGCGAATGGCCCTGGCGTCGCTGGACGCCGTAATATCCAGGAACACCAGCTCGTCCGCGCCGGCCTCCCCGTAGAGGCGGCCCACCTCCACCGGGTCTCCGGCGTCCCGCAGATTCACAAAGTTCGTGCCCTTCACCACCCTGCCGTTATGCACGTCCAGGCAGGGAATAATTCTCCTTGTATGCATCGGAAAGCCCCCTCTATGTAAATGAAATAAAATTCCTCAGAATTTGCAGCCCCACCCGGTCGCTCTTTTCCGGGTGAAACTGGCAGGCAAACACGTTGTCATGCTCCACAGCGGCGTGCACTGTGACGCCGTACTCCGTGGTGGCCGCCACGTCTTTAAAATCAGCCGCTGACAGATAATAAGAATGCACGAAATACACAAAGCTTCCCTCCGGCACGCCCTTAAAAAGGCGGCTCTCCTTCGGAAAGCGCAGATCATTCCAGCCGATCTGGGGTACCTTCAGTATCTCGTCCTCACTCTCCTCAAACAGAAGCTGCAGCCCCAGACAGATCCCCAGAAAGGGCGTCCCCCTGTCCGTGATCCGGTGAATCACCTCCGTCAGCCCGTAGCCCTCCAGCCGCTCCATGGCCGCGCCAAAGGCTCCCACGCCGGGCAGCACCACCCGGTCCGCCTCCAGCAGCTTGCACAGATCTCTTGTGACCGTCACGTCCTCCCCCAGAAACTGCAGCGCCTTCTCCACGCTCTTCACATTGCCAGCGTCTTAGTCGATAATTGAGGTCATTTTCGTCTCCCGCTCCTCATTTCTTTCTCGTTCATTCCGGTACAGCGCTTAGGTTCCCTACCCCTGCTCCCCCTTCTCCAGCGTGAACCAGATCCGAACGCCGCCCTCCACGTGGGCCACACCGTACTGCTGCCCCCTGCCTTCCACAATGGCCTGCACACTGGACAGCCCCACGC
>JAJQCU010000105.1:1302-5889 GCA_021202575.1 Lachnospiraceae bacterium | reverse complement strand
TCCGGCATATGTTAGTCTCCCCAGCTCCGCTGGGGGATTTATACTGTTTCATTAAGAAGGAGCGCTGCCGTCTTAAGCAAACGGCGTTTGATCATATGTCAAAGACAAAGCATATCACTGAATACAGGACCTACAGCCTGGACCCGCGTTTTCCCGTGCTGCTGCTTCTGGATGGAAAGCAGTGGGAAATCTCGGACGTTCCCAACGACCGGCTCCATTTTCACAACTGCATGGAGATCGGTATCTGCCGCAGGGGCAGCGGCTACATGAAATTCCGGGGAGAGACGCTCCGTTTTCATGAGGGGGATGTGACCGTCATCCCGGAAAATATTCCCCACACCACATACTCCGACCCCGGCACCTCCAGCTACTGGTTCTATCTGATGTTCAACCCCTGGGGCTTCTTTAAGGAAATCCTGCCGATCACCAACAGGGATTACAATCTGACGACGCTTCCTCTGGAAAGCTTCCGGTTCATCCTGCGGTAGGCTGACTTCCCGGAGGTTTTGAGGCTTGCCCTCTCCTCTGTCCGGGAGCTGACAGAAAAGCGCGTCGGATACGAGGTCAGCGCGAAGGGGCTTCTGCTGGCGCTGTATATGGAGATTTACAGGGCGGAGTCAGACGCCGGCTACGGCAATTCTTATGCCAGCTCATCCCCCGGTTTCATAAATGAAAGAAAAAATCCGGCGCCCAGCCACGACAACTGCCTAGTCATCGCGCCGGCTCTGGATTATATCACGCAGAACTATATGCAGCAGTTTACCATAGAGGATCTGGCCGGGCTGTGCCATATGAGCGATACCCATTTTCGGCGCGTTTTCCGGGAAATCATGAACACCGCCCCTCTGGATTACCTGCACAACACCCGGATCACAAGAGCCTGCATCCTCTTAGGCTCCACCCAGGAATCCATCCTGGATATCTCTGAAACGGTGGGATATCGCACGCTCTCCAGCTTTAACCGCCATTTTCAGCAGATTATGAATATGACGCCCAGAGAATACCGCCGGGAGGTCATGCGCCAGGAAAAGCCCCTGCAGGATAACGCCATCCTGGAGTATTCAGGCTGGGTTGAACCGCAAGTTTAACCCAGTGTCCCAATCATAATTTTAATGAAAGAACTGCCTGTGCCGCCATCCGCTGCGTTGATCTACGCTTCTTCGGTCCGCACTGCACCGGAGGCGTCCCTTGTGGAAACGAACATCCTCCGGACATCCGGCGCCGTCAGTCAGCGCAGCCCGGCCAGATCCATAAGCTCAACCAGCGCCGCGGTACAGTCTGCCCTGTTGACCGGTTTCTCCGCGGAGTAGCCCTCCCATAAAAGGCCCAGCCTCTTCGCTTCCCGCTCACAGTCCTCCATGGAAATCTCCCTCTCTCCCAGGGGATGCAGGCTGCGGACCATAACGCTCACAAGTTCCCCGCCTGTCAGCGCGTCATCGGGCCGGAAGCGCCCATCCGGCGTGGTGGAAGCATCGATCAGGCCGCTGTCGTAAGCCGCCTGGATATTTCCGGCGTCCCACTCATAACGGTATACATCGCAGTAGACCGCCCTCCAGGGCTTTATGACCCGCTTGGGCATGGCCTTGAAAAACAAATACCAGAACTGCCCTCTGGGCATCACGTCAAAGGGATGAAAATACAGAATGCAGGGGTCCAGGAGTCCCTTCCACATGGCCTCCTTCAGCCTCCGCTCCTGGCGAATTCCCTGGCAGTCCGCGTAGGGAAGCTTCGGCAGGTCATGGGGCAGCACCGGCTTCTCCTCCTTCTCCGCGCTGGAAATATCATCCTGCGGCCGCAGCGAAGCATCCGGCGTCCAGGGCTCTTCATCAAAGTCATTTCTATGGGAGGCAAAGGGCTCCACTCCAAGCCTGACCAGTTCACCGGCGATAAACCGCGTCATCAAAAGGGCCCCATAATCGTTGGTATGGGTCACATCCATGAAATAATTCTTACACCAGTCCACACCCTTTTCACAGAATAACCGGAACGAATACTCGTGAAGATTGATCACAGGCACATGGCATTCCCTGCCCACCCGCAGACAGCTTATCTCATAATCCTCCAGCAGATCGTACCAGCCGTCCTCATCCTTACCCGGGATGCGGCTCATGGATGTCACAATCACCGGATACGCTCCTCTCTTTCTCACCTCGCTGATATACCAGCGCAGGTTGGAGGCATACTGGTCAAAGGCCTTCAGATTGCGGCGCTTCTGGTCATTGTGGCCAAACTGCAGCATAAACACATCGCCCGGCTTTATATTATCCCGGACAATATTCCAGTGGCCGTCCTGGCGAAAGCAGTTGGTGGTCAGGCCGCCGTGGGCCTGGTTGCAGAAAGCGAGCCCCTCAAAATACTGGGGCAGGTTCTGCCCCCAGCTGCCAAAGCTCATCAGCGGATTGTAGGGATATTCCGCCTCGCAATCCGCCACCAGGGAGTCTCCCCCGATAAAAACTGTGGGGGCTTCTGCCTCCTCAATTTCCACAGAGCTCAGGCAGTCTGCCAGACATTCCGCTTCCCCCAGCAGCGCCACGTCAACGTTAAGCTTCAGCTGCGCCGGCTCCCCCACCACAGGCAGATACTCGCAGACATGACTATAGAAAGTAATGGCGCGCGTTTCTCCGGGCGCAAGCTCCATGTCCCGGCAGATCAGATTTCTTCTGCCGGTGTAAAGATTTAAATTTCTGACACCCGCTCCTCCGCCGGACAGCGTGACTGTCACCCGATAGACTCCCTTTCGCGGCACATCAGCGCTGTAACAAAAGGGAGAGCCCAAGATACCGTGATCCATGATCTCGTCCTTTCCTTTCCTCTATACATAAAAATTGTCTGATAACCATGCTCTTAACCATGCACACCGTAGGACATACCTTGCGTAAACAATGGAACGAGCCCGGCTATTGACGACACTATAGTAAAAGAGCGGAGCAGCAAGCCGCCCCGCTTTCCAAAAGCCACTGAGGGGATTCGAACCCCTGACCTACGCATTACGAGTGCGTCGCTCTACCGACTGAGCCACAGTGGCATGACTGCCATTCCCGTCCGCAGTTAATCAGGTGAAAGATAATCACAACTCTCATCAACCCGAACAGCTTCTCACGGAAATCCTCTTGTGAATTTCAACAGGATTGATTATAATAAATGTTGAGAAAAAACACAAGTATTTTTTTGCGCGAACAGCAAAAAATGTATCGGAGGTCAAAGATGTATATCACTATCGAAAACGAAACCCTGAAGGCCGCCTTCAGCACCAAGGGCGCTGAGATGATTTCCCTGATCTTAAAGGAGGATAACTCCGAGTATGTCTGGCAGGGAAATCCGGACATCTGGGCAAAGCACGCGCCCCTTCTCTTCCCCGTCATCGGAAGGCTGAAGGACAATGAATACACCCTGCGGGGCAAAACCTACAATATCCCCAACCACGGCTTTGGCCGGGACAGCGAGGGTGAGGTTCTCTCCCAAACGGCCGATTCCGTCAGCGTTCTGCTGACCCCCAACGAGCTTTCCGCCAAGATGTATCCCTTCCCGTTCCGGCTGCAGATCAACTACACCTTAAGCGGCAATACCCTGAAAAAGGAGCATATCGTCACAAACGAGGGCGGCGACACCCTTTACTATGAGATCGGCGGCCACGACGGCTACAATATCTGTCTGGAGCCCGGGGAGGCCATGGAGGACTACTATCTGGATTTCGGCGCCCTGGACGCTATCCACCCCCTGCAGCTGGATGAAAACATTTTGATCCTGGACGGCACCGACACCATCCCGCTCGAAGACGGAAAGCTGGATCTGCGGATGGAGCTTTTCAAAGTGGACGCCCTGATGCTGCGGAAGCCGGGCGTGGATCAGATTTCCCTCAAAAGCCGCAAATCCGGCCGTTACATCACCTTCGCGTTCCATGACTTCCCCACCATCGGCATCTGGACCAAGTACAAGCCCTTCAATACCAACTATATCTGCTTCGAGCCCTGGAGCACCCTGCCTGACTGCGCCTATCTGGGCAAGGAGCTGGAAAAGAAGGTGGACATCCGCACCGTGGAACCCGGGGAGAAGGACGTCATGAGCTTCGCCGTGACGGTAGGGAAATAGCTCCTTTTTCAATTCTCAGCCCAACCACACAGAACAGAATCATCAACGTATAGGCATTGTCATACAGAAAATCAAAGGCAATCTCAAACATGCCAAAGATGCTCATTCCGATAATCATCATGGCCGGCACAAGCTCCTCCAGGCGTTTCGTCCTCAGATACGCTCTCACGGAGCTTGTAACTGCCGCCGCGAACATGGCGATAAAAGCGATCATCGCCGGGATGCCGTAATTATATCCCATAATCAGAAACACATTGTGGGCGTGTGGCAGCACAGTCAGCTCCATGGTATAGGCGTACCCTTCATAAAACTGGAACTCCCCGTACTCATGGCCGGTCCAGTTCAGCCGCTCAATCGCGAATTTGTGAATCGCGTTCCTTACTTCCATGCTGGAAGCCTCATAAATATTCACAAAATAGGGATTTAACTCACTTTCTCCCTTTGTCTCCTCATCAATCTCCAGGAAATCCAGCTGATCTCCGGGCCAGGCCTCGATGA
>JAJQCU010000105.1:0-1292 GCA_021202575.1 Lachnospiraceae bacterium | reverse complement strand
GCTCCAGATACTGCGTGTAGCGGTCCTTCTTATTCTGCTCCGCCTTCTCATAAAAATAATCGGGAATAATATACTCAGCCCCGGGAATGATCCTGCCCAGGCAGAAGGTCAGAGCCTCCGCGAAGGTCATTCCGTCCAGATCGCTCATTCCCCCCTGGTAATACTGCTCATACTCATTATCGTACTGATAGTGGCTGCCCAGGAAATTAGTCACAATGGAGTATCTCCGGTTATAAATGGAATCCAGATAATCCGGCCGATTGAGTATCTCCGGCATATAGCGCACCGCGCAGAAGGCCACCGGGAATAAGACAAGAGAGATAATCCCCACCAGAGCGCTGTTTAAGATTGTCTGAACCGTCTTTTTCCAAAGCCCCGCCTCTTTTTTTCTTCGGAATACATCGATTCCCTGGAGCACAAAGGTTATGAAAATCACCGCCAGGACCGGTGCGCGCCCTCCCGCCAGATACATCAGCGACAGATCAAAAACCGCCAGCAGATAAAACACACAGCTCTTCCATTTTTTGTCCCCCGCCGCCTTCAGCAAAAAGTACTTTACGTATAAAGCAATGAAAAACAGAATGTAGGATTCCCCCGCACTGGTTGTATAATGACGATAAGAGCGATATCTCTCATGGCCAAACAGATAGGGCACAAAAAGGAACGAATACAGCTGGCTCACCACAAAACCAATGCACAGGCCATTGATGATTCCGGTAAGCAGATTCTTTCTGAATTCCTCTCCCGTTTCATATACACAGAGTGGAATCAGGAAAATCGCCACCGCAATATACCTGTATTTCAACGTCTCACATTGCGATATCAATATAAACACCGTCATGACATAGAAAAACAGCGCCGATGCCGAAAGTCCCATCCGCTTTTTAGACCGGATATTATGATACAGCTGAACCGCCGAATCAAACAGAAGGGGCAGCCACACGATCATCACCGGTCCCATGGCATAATTAAAGTAAATATAAAAGCTGAAATAATTGGCCTCCAGAAAATAAACCCAGCTTGCTATCCCTAAAAGAACGCCGCAGATCATATAGGGCCTTTTCCACCTTTTATAAACATCAAAGCGAATGTAAAAATAAAAGGCCGCAATCACCCAGACACCCAGCTTTTTGATATCGCACCAGTAATAATAATCCGCCAGATCCGCCCAGCAAAAGGAAAAAACAATAAATGTCCAGGCCCATTTGTCCAGCTTGGACTTTTCAAGCTTAAACGGATTCCATTGATTAAGTAACGCTGAAAATACTTTCATACTCCATCTCCTCCGAACA
>JAJQCU010000274.1 GCA_021202575.1 Lachnospiraceae bacterium | reverse complement strand
GAGTGAGAATGGTAACTTTTACCTGTATAGAAACTTAGATACATCAAACTTGTTGTTTGATAATTGAAAATCATCATGTGCCTGTTTTCCTTTTCCTCACCGTTTGTTCATAGTTTTTTCAGAAATTTGATGTTGACAATAAGGAATACAAGTGCTATCTTAGTTCCAGAAGTTAGCACTCAGGCAATTCGAGTGCTAATAACATGAAGGAGGCGGCGCTGTGGAATTAGATGAGAGAAAAAAGAAAATTTTGCACGCCATCATCCGCAATTATCTGGAGACGGGTGAGCCGGTAGGCAGCCGCACGATCTCCAAATATACCGACCTTAATCTCAGCAGCGCAACCATCCGCAATGAGATGGCGGATCTGGAGGAGATGGGACTGATTGTCCAGCCGCACACTTCTTCCGGGCGCATTCCCTCCGACAAGGGATACCGGCTGTATGTGGACACCATGCTGGAGGATAAGACCAGAGAAATCGATGAGATGAAGGAGCTCCTTCTGGACAAGGAGAAAAAGACCGATGAGCTGTTAAAGCAGGTGGCGAAGCTTCTGGCGGTCAATACCAATTACACGACCGTGATCTCCGCTCCCTCCACCCACCGCAATAAGCTGAAGTTCATTCAGCTTTCCCGGGTGGATGAGCATCAGATTCTGGCGGTGATTGTGGCGGAGGGCAACGTGATCCGCAACAGCGTGTTCGGTGTGGACGAATATCTGGACGATGAGACGCTGCTGAAGCTGAATATGCTGCTGAATACCAATCTCAGCGGCATGTCAATGGAGGAGATCAATCTGGGGGTGATCACAGCGCTGAAGCAGAACGCGGGCATTCACAGCGACCTGATTGCCGGCGTGCTGGATGAGGTGGCGATGGCCATCAAGGCGGATGAGAATCTGGAGATTTATACCTCCGGAGCCAATAACATCTTCAGATATCCGGAGCTGGCCGACCATCAGAACGCCAGTCGGCTGATCACCACACTGGAGGAGAAGCACCAGCTCAACGATATCGTGGAGCAGACGCTGGAGGAGAGCAGCGAGACCGGTATCCAGGTGTACATCGGCGAGGAAGCGCCGATGCCCATGAAGGACTGCAGCGTAGTCACCGCGACATATGAATTGGGAGAGGGAATGCGGGGCACCATAGGGATTATAGGACCCAAGCGCATGGACTATGAGAAGGTGGTAGGAACGCTGAAAACGATTAAGCAGCAGCTGGAAGAGCTATATAAGGAATAAGATTGCGAAATGTCACGCGGATTTTCCGTATTAAATTAAATTCAGAAATGGCGCATTGCTTATGAAGCGCGGGGAGCTGTGTGACGTGCGGAGAATGGTTCAGGAGTGAAATATGGAAGAGACAGAAAAAAATTTAGATCAGGAAGCAGCAGACAATCAGGCTGAGGAAGAGACAAAACAGGCCGGAGAAAAGGACAGCGCCGCCAAGGAAGCGGCAAATCCACAGATGAAGGCATCGGGCGATGCGGATGGCTCCTCTGAAGAGGCCACGGTACAGGAGCCGGAAGATGAGCAGGCTTCTGATGATGCGGAGAATGAGGGCACGGACGGCGCCGGGGAAGCTGACACGGACGTGGAAAAGTCATCTCAGGATGGAGATGACGGAGCACAAAAAGCTGACACGGCCGCGGGGACAACCAAACAGAAAAAGTCCGTCTTCAGTAAAAAGGATAAAAATAAGGAAAAGGATAAAGACAAGGAACGCATTGCGGAGCTGGAGGACCGGGTCATGCGTCAGATGGCGGAGTTTGAGAACTTCCGCAGACGCACGGAAAAGGAAAAGCAGCAGATGTTTGAGACCGGCGCCCGAAGCGTGATTGAGAAAATTCTTCCGGTGGTTGATAATTTTGAGAGAGGATTATCCAGCATTCCCGAGGCGGAGCGGCAGGGAGCCGTCGCGGAAGGAATGAATATGATATACAAACAGCTTTTGACCGAGCTGGATAATATCGGTGTGAAAGCGATCGAGGCTGTGGGTCAGGAATTTGATCCGGCCAGGCATAACGCGGTGATGCAGGTGGAAAGCGAGGAGTATGAGTCCGGCGTCGTCGCTCAGGAGCTGCAGAAGGGCTACACCTACAGAGACACCGTGATACGGCACAGCATGGTGGCGGTCGTCGAGTAGCGGCACACCGAAGGAAGCAAAGAGAGCAATTAATTTTTTGTAATAATCAGGAGGAGATTACCATGGCAAAGATTATAGGAATTGACTTAGGAACAACCAACAGCTGTGTAGCTGTGATGGAGGGCGGACAGCCCACAGTTATCGCGAATACAGAGGGCTCCAGAACCACGCCCTCCGTAGTAGCTTTCACAAAGACCGGGGAGCGTCTGGTGGGCGAGCCTGCCAAGCGCCAGGCGGTGACCAACGCGGAGAAGACCATTTCTTCTATTAAGAGAGATATGGGTACTGACAGGGGCCGCGTCATCGACGGAAAGAAATATTCCCCGCAGCAGATTTCCGCAATGATCCTGCAGAAGCTGAAGGCGGACGCGGAGAACTATCTGGGTGAGAAGGTGACCGAGGCGGTGATCACCGTTCCCGCGTATTTCAATGACGCGCAGCGTCAGGCCACTAAGGACGCGGGCAAGATCGCGGGCCTGGATGTAAAGAGAATTATCAATGAGCCCACAGCTGCGGCTCTGGCTTACGGCCTGGATAATGAGAAAGAGCAGAAGATCATGGTCTATGACCTGGGCGGCGGTACCTTTGATGTGTCCATCATTGAGATCGGCGATGGTGTCATTGAAGTGCTGGCTACCAACGGCAACACGCATCTGGGCGGCGTTGATTTTGACCAGAGACTGATCGACTGGATGGTTTCCGAGTTCAAGAAGCCCAACGGCGTTGATCTTTCCAAGGATAAGATGGCGCTGCAGAGGTTGAAGGAAGCTGCCGAGAAGGCCAAGAAGGAGCTTTCCAGCGCGACAACCACCAATATCAACCTGCCTTTCATCAGCATGAATTCCGACGGACCGCTTCACTTTGACGTGAACCTGACCCGCGCGAAATTTGACGAGCTGACCAACGATCTGGTGGAAAAGACAGCCGTCCCGGTGAAGAACGCCATGAAGGACGCCGGCCTGACCAACGCGGATCTGGGCCAGGTGCTGTTAGTAGGCGGTTCTACCCGTATTCCGGCTGTGCAGGATAAGGTTCGCCAGCTGACCGGCAAGGAGCCCAGCAAGTCCTTAAATCCTGATGAGTGCGTGGCGCTGGGCGCTTCCATTCAGGGCGGAAAGCTGGCCGGCGACGCGGGCGCGGGCGAGATTTTACTGCTGGATGTGACTCCGCTGTCTCTGTCCATCGAGACCATGGGCGGCATCGCTACCAGGCTGATTGAGAGAAATACCACCATTCCTACCAGAAAGAGCCAGGTATTCTCCACCGCCGCGGATAATCAGACCGCTGTGGATATCAATGTGGTACAGGGCGAGCGTCAGTTCGCCAGAGACAATAAGTCCCTCGGCCAGTTCCGTCTGGACGGCATTCCGCCGGCAATGAGAGGTGTACCGCAGATCGAGGTGACCTTCGACATTGACGCCAACGGCATCGTGAATGTATCCGCCAAGGATCTGGGCACCGGCAAGGAGCAGCACATTACGATTACTGCCGGCTCCAATATGTCCGATGCTGAGATTGACAGAGCTGTGAAGGAAGCCGCCGAGTATGAAGCTCAGGACAAGAAGCGCAAGGAAGCCATCGATACCAGAAATGACGCCGACTCCTTCGTGTTCCAGACCGAGAAGGCCTTAAATGAGGTGGGCGACAAGGTTTCCGCGGATGAGAAGTCCAGAGTGGAGGCAGATATCGCGGAGGTGAAGGCTATCCTTGACAGAACCGCAAATCAGGAAATGTCCGACAGCGACATCGATGAGCTGAAGGCGGCCAAGGAGAAGCTGATGAACGAGGCTCAGGGCGTGTTCACCAAGATGTATGAAAGCATGCAGGGTGCTCAGGGAGGCGCGGATCCCAACATGGGCGGCGCGGGCCCGGACATGGGCGGCGGCCAGTACAGCGGCGGCAGCAATCCGGATGATGATATTATTGACGGCGATTACAGAGAGGTGTAAAATAATAAGCCGCGGGAAGCAAAATTCCGGGAGTCTGACAACAGTCACCGGAAGAAGACTTCCGCAGGGCAGGGCTGAAAAGGCAAAATGATATAAGCAGTAAGGAACAGCTTATCCCTCTGCCGCAACAGAGGGGTAGGCTGTATCGTGTGTAGACAGTAATTTGCGCAGAGGATGATTTGTGAAGCATTCTGTGTATGCCAGACATACATTCAGATATGAACTGCGTTGATGGAGATAATATATGGCAGAACAAAAACGAGATTATTATGAAGTGCTTGGTGTGGATAAAAGCGCGGACGAGGCGGCGCTGAAGAAGGCCTATCGTACCCTTGCCAAGAAATATCATCCGGATATGCATCCCGGCGACAAGGAAGCGGAGGCTAAATTCAAGGAGGCGTCCGAGGCTTACGCTGTGCTTTCCGATCCGGAGAAGAGGCGCCAGTATGATCAGTTTGGCCATGCGGCCTTTGACGGCACGGGAGGAGAGGGCGGCTTCGGCGGCTTTGACTTCAGCAATATGGATTTTTCTGACATATTTGGCAGTGATTTCTTTGGCTTTGGAGATATTTTTGGCGGAGGAAGATCCAGAAGCGCCAGGGGCAATGCCCCTCAGCAGGGGGCCAATCTGCGCACCAGTGTGAGGATCACATTCGATGAGGCGATTTTTGGCTGCACCAAGCCCATTGAAATGAATGTGAAGGAAGAGTGTAAGAAGTGCCACGGCACGGGAGCAAAGCCCGGCACCAGCCCGGAGACCTGTCCCAAGTGTGGCGGCAAGGGGCAGGTGGTATTTACCCAGCAGTCCATGTTCGGCACGGTCAGGAATGTGCAGGCCTGTCCGGACTGCAGGGGCACAGGCAAGATCATCCGTGAGAAATGTCCGGACTGCGGCGGCAGCGGTTATGTATCCATCCGCAAAAAATTTGACGTGGATATTCCGGCGGGTGTGGACAATGGCCAGTTCCGACGTCTTACCGGCGAGGGGGAACCGGGCGTCAACGGAGGGCCCAGGGGGGATATTCTGGTGGAATTTGTGGTGGGACGCCACCCGGTTTTCCAGAGACAGGATATGAATATCTTCTCCACGGTGCCGATTTCCTTCGCGGTGGCGGCGCTGGGCGGCGAGATCATGATCGATACGGTGGACGGCAAGGTGATCTATGAGGTTAAGCCGGGTACCCAGACGGATACCAAGATCCGGCTGAGGGGCAAGGGAGTTCCCTCGGTGAGAAATAAGGACACCAGGGGCGACCATTATGTGACGCTGGTGGTCCAGACGCCTGATAAGCTGACCCATGAGGCTAAGGAAGCTTTGAGGAAGTTTGATGAGCTGACAGGGGATTCTCTGAACGCGGCGTCCAGGAGCGAGGGAAGCGATGACGCCTCCAGGGATAAAGATGTAAAGTTCTGGAAGAAGCTTTAATAAGTGACAGGAAAGGGAAGCCGGGGTGGCTGCCTTTTTTCGGGAGAAAACGGAAATGAAATGGATGAAATTTAAAATAAAGACAACCACGGAAGCGGAGGACATTCTCATCTCCGCGCTCTGCGACATGGGCTTTGAGGGAGCGCAGATCGAGGACAGGGTGCCGCTGACGGCGTTGGAAAAGGAGCAGATGTTTGTGGATATTCTGCCGGAGGAGCCGGAGGATGACGGCATCGCTTATTTAAGCTTTTTTGTGGAGGAGAATGAGAAGGGCTGTCCGGTGTTTGACGGAGAGGAGACGACCGCGGAGGCGCTGGTTTCCCGGGTGAAGGAGGAGCTGGAAGGCTGGCGGGATTTTCTGGACATTGGCGAGGGAAGCGTGACAGTGGATGAGACGGA
>JAJQCU010000342.1 GCA_021202575.1 Lachnospiraceae bacterium | reverse complement strand
CAGAATAAGAACAGACAAGAGCGGCAAGGGAATTCATATCAGGATTCATAGAAAGTCGCTAAAGAAAGCCAAGGACAAACTTCGAAGGCTTACTTCCCGGAGCAAATGCGGAAGCATTGTTGTGATGATGAATAAGATCCAGGTCTATACGCGAGGGTGGTTAAACTACTTTGGTATCGCAGACATGAAAGCTATCATCAGCGAATTGAACGGCTGGCTCTACAGGAGAATACGTATGTGTATATGGAAACATTGTAAAATGCCAAGAACACGCAAGCGTAAATTAGTTGTTCTGGGAGGCGCGGAACATTATGCGGCATACATCGCATATGACCGAAAAGGGTACTGGTTTAATGCCGCTAACAAAGCGGTCAACTGGGCACTCAGTAGAGAAAGACTGATACACTGGGGATTTTATGATTTATCCCTGGCATACCAGTCTGTGCACGTCAACTATTGAAAGCGCCGTGTACCGAACGGTACGCATGGTGAGAGGACGGCGGCTAATCACCGCCTCCTACTCGATTCATTTTTCAATGTATATGGGATAAGACTCTGCCCCTTATTCATTTGAAATCTGCGTTCCTGACGAGTCCATGCGGTAATCCACGGTATAGATCAGTTCCAATGCGGGCTTTAAGATTTTATTGTAGCGAGCCTCAATATACCGGCTATAAAAGTCCTTTTGCAGTTCAGAGATGTATGGAACTTCTCTGAGAAATATCCGAATTTGTTCCATATCGATTCTCGGTACCATCCGCTGAATGGCTGCTTTGCAGTCCTCATACTCCACGCCGGAAAGAAAATCATAGTAATTGATCTTGCGGCCGTTCTGCTTGATGGCAGAGGTCGGGAACTGATAGACACGGGCATTCAGCGCCTTTTCATCTGTAAGAACCTCTTTCATGACATTCTCGTCTGCCTGCGGTAACAAGCAGCTTCCGCAGTCAAATACCGGCGCCACACATGCCTGATCTGCGGTGTCATCATAAAGAAATCCCCAGTTTCCGTTGTGGCGGTCAAAATTCCCAAGCAGGGCGTCTACCACAAACACATCCCAGAAATGCTCCGTCAGCATAACGGGATCGACATATTGCTGTTTTTCCAATGCTTCCAGTATATCCGGAAGTTCCGTGCCGCTGCCGTCTGATTCAGAGTCGAGGATTGTGTTCTTAATGGAGCAGAAATCAAAAAAACGTTTTCCGTCAGCTGTGAAATCTTTACAGGCACATACTATCTTTGTCTTTGCTCCCACCTGATAGGTGCCGAGCAGCGTTTCCTGTGCCGTTATGCCAAGGAGATTGAAGATGCTGCTTGCAATATGCTCGCTGATGCAGCTATTTGTATAGGACAGCTTTGTGGGCTTTCTCTCGCCGGATGGAGGAAACTTCAGCATATACTGAGTTCCTTTATATTCTACAGCGATTTTCTTTCCGTTTGCACCGTTGTAGGCTCTGCCAGGTATTTTCCGGCAGTCTGTAAAGTCAATTCGGTCTATCATGGCTTCCTTCCCCATAAATATTTCTTTCGCAGATAATCGGCGTGTTCCGGTGTAATTACACCCTCGCTGATTTCTGCCAGATTGATGCTTCCGTAAAGCTCCCCCCAATAACAGTCAAGCAATTTGGGATTCTTCTTAAGTCCTTCCTTGTAGGCGTCCAGATCGTGCTGAAGATATTCTGGCAGTCCATATTCATAGGCACGTTCACGTTCTGTCTGCCGGATACCGCTTTCTGTAAGCAGTTCCATTGTAACACCCAGTGTCTTTGCAAGCTTGTAAATCGTTTCAGCAGAACATTTTTCCAGTTTTGTTTTTTCATTGCATATATCGCTCAGTGTTGCGTGTGGGATACCCGCCTGCTCTGCAAGCCGGTATTTTGTCATGTGTGCCTGCTTTAACAAATCGTCAATGATCATCGTGTTATCACCTCACGCTATGATTATATCGGTATACCGAAATAAAAGCAAGTGGGATTTTGCATTTGCGAGCAGCCAATATGAACCTGAAACCGGAAATTGAAAATGGTGTTGCGGAATCCTTTATTCAAACCTTCCGTTAAATTTTTCCTCGCAGTAGATGCAGCGGTAAATGCGCTTATTGGCGTCGGTGAGCTTGAAGATATGGGGAAGCTCCTGCTCGACGGAGGTGATGCAGCGGGGATTTTTGCATTTGATGACGCCGCAGATTCTTTCCGGCAGCACCAGCTCGCGCTTTTCCACGATCTCGGCGTTCTTGATGACGTTGACGGTGATCTTGTCATCCAGAATAGCAAGTACGTCCAGATTCAGCACGTCGATATCGCATTCGACCTTCAGAATATCCTTTTTGCCCAGCTTGCCGCTGCGGGCGTTTTTGATGATGGCTACCTGGCAGTCCAGCTTGTCCAGGTGCAGATAGCGGTAAATTTCCATGCTCCGGCCGGCGGGAATGTGGTCCAGCACGAAGCCCTCCTCGATTTTTCCTACATTCAACATTGATACGAGTCTCCTACTATTTATTTACGGTATACAATTTTATGATACAAGGGACAAAAGGTCAGAAATCGAATGCTCGCATTCGCATTTATGACCTTGGGGACCGCAACGACATGAGGAAGGAGCAAATTTGGCCGCTTTTCAGGCCAAATTGTGCGGATTCCGAATGGCGTCATGGATTGCGGGAGCGTTTTTTGCGAAGCAATCCATGGTATCATATCCTTTTGTCGCTTTAATCATTTTATGCCATTTACTGTTGCAGTGATCGCGGGTCGCGTACGCAGCCTTCTCTGTGCGATTGTGTGCCTTTTTTTCATATTAGATGGGCGAACCTGTTTCGCTTGTAATCACACCTGAATCTCCAGCAGCGTCAGAATCAGCGCCATGCGCACATACCGCCCGTACTGCACCTGGTCGAAATATACCGCCCTTGGGTTGTCGTCCACCTCCACGGAAATCTCGTTGACGCGGGGCAGGGGATGAAGCACCAGCATGTCCGGGCGGGCTTTTTTCATTTTTGCTTTGGTTAAAATATAGAAGTCCTTCAGGCGCACATAATCCTCTTCATTGAAAAAACGCTCTCTCTGTACGCGGGTCATATACAGAAGATCCAGACCGCCGATGGCGGCTTCCAGGTCAATTACTTCCTCAAAGGGAATATTCTGATCCTTCAGCTCCTCCCGCACATAGCTGGGGATGCGCAGCTCCTCCGGGGAAATAAACACAAAGCGGATGTTGTCATAGCGCATCAGGGCATGCACCAGAGAGTGAACGGTGCGGCCGAATTTTAAATCGCCGCAGAAGCCGATGGTGAAATTGTTTAACCGGCCCTTCAGGGTGCGGATGGTCAGAAGGTCGGTCAGCGTCTGCGTGGGATGCTCATGGCCGCCGTCCCCGGCGTTGATCACCGGAATTCTGGATTTGGACGCGGCCACCATGGGCGCGCCCTCCTTGGGGTGGCGCATGGCGCAGATGTCGGCGAAGCAGGAGACCGTGCGGATGGTGTCCGCCACACTCTCGCCCTTGGCGGCGGAGGAGGAGTCGGCGGAGGCAAAGCCCAGCACCTGCCCGCCCAGGGAAAGCATGGCGGACTCAAAGCTCAAGCGTGTCCGGGTGGAGGGCTCATAGAAGCAGGTGGCCAGAATTTTGCCGTCGCAGGCGTGGGCGTATTTGGCCCGGTTTTTCTGAATGTCGTCCGCCAGGTCGAAGAGCTGCTCCAGCTCCTCAACGGAAAAGTCCAGAGGTTTCATCAGATGTCGCATTTTTTTCATACTCCTTTATTTTTTGACCGAAAAGAAAGGACCGTAGGGAAAACTACGATCCTTTTATTATCATGACAGGAATGTCAGCAAATCAGAAACACCCTTCTTGCGGGGAACCGCGGGCGTCTCGGCGCCGTAGCCGAGAGGAATCAGGACAGCCACCTCCTTCGTCTCATCCAGGCCAAGCAGCTCGGCGGTCTTATCATAATCAAAGATTCCGAGAATCACGGTGGCAAGCCCGGCGTCGTAAGCCGCGCTGCAGAAGGCTCCGGCGCTGATCCCTGCGTCGTACATCTGCCAGGCGCCTTCCTTTTTGGTGGAATAGGAGCCGTCCCGTTCAAAGCCGCTGCGTTTTGTAATGAAATACTGTACCATCAGCACAGGAGCGCTTCTGATAATGTCGCCGTTATGTGAATACTGTCCTGTGCACTCCGCCGCGATGCGGTCCTTCAGCTCCCCGGTCACCGCAGCGTAGCGGGTGATCTGGGTGTTTTTCCAGCTGGGAGAGTAGCTGACGGTATCGATGATGTCCTCGATCAGCTGCGGGTCCACCTCCCTGTCGGTGAACTGACGGACGCTGCGCCTGGTTTTCAGGCATTCTTTTACCTCCATAAGATTGTCCTCCTTCTTTGTAATGCCGCGGACTTTGAGGCAGGCTCCGGCCTTTCCCTGCCGCGATATTGCTGCCGTATCTGTTTTATCTTTCTGTAGTATAGCAAAATCAGTTTCAGGATTCAATGAAAAAAATAAAAATGTTTTCATCCGCATTAAGGAACTGTCGCAAGAGGTGTATATAATTTTTCGGCGGTTCCTTACTATTCACAGTAACCACCTGTGAGGCTGCGTTGGCGGACATGAAAAGCGGGGCAGCGCGAATTTTGCGAATGGCCTCTTGCAAATTTGTGAAGCTGTGCTAAACTGAAATTCGTTGTTACCATTCACAGTGGGTTTGAATTCATAAGCAGAATCGCTGAAGCTGCTCCCAGGGAACTGTGAAAAATAAGAAGAATCCTTGGAACTGCTCACAGGGAACTATGAAAAATAAGAAGAAGCGTTGAAACCGCTTACAAGGGACTGTGAAAAATAAGAAGAATTTTTGGAACTGCTCGCAAGGAACTGTGAAAAGTGTCAGGACAGGATGAAAGCAGCGAAGCGCGCTTCGGAGGCGGACGGCATGAATTACAGACAGACCATGGAATATATAGAAGCTCTTTCCCGGTACGGCTCCGTGCTGGGGCTGGACAGTATGGAGAGATTGTGCGCGGCGCTGGGGCAGCCCCAGGAGAGCCTGCGGATCATCCATGTAGCGGGGACCAACGGAAAGGGCTCCACGGTGGCGTATCTGTCCTCCATCCTGCAGGCGGCGGGGTATCGGGTGGGCGCCTACACCTCTCCGACTATCAGTGATTACCGGGAGCGCTTTTGCGTAAACGGACGCATGATCTCTCAGAAAAATCTCTGTGAGTATATGGGACGGATGAAGGAAATCTGTGAGGAAATCACCTCCCACGGCTTTCCTCATCCTACGGCCTTTGAGGTGGAGACCGCCCTTGCTTTTTTATATTTTCAGGAAAAAAACTGCGATTATGTGGTGCTGGAGGTGGGCATGGGCGGCGTCGGCGACGCTACCAACATCATCCGGCATCCCATCGCCGATGTTTGGGCCTCCATCAGCATGGATCACATGGCCGTTCTGGGGAAAACGCTGGGGGAGATCGCCGCGGCAAAAGCGGGAATAGCCAAACCGGGGGCAGTTTATGTGACGACCAAGCAGAAACCGGAAGCGATGGCGGAGTTAAAAAAGGCAGTAGAGAGGTGCTGCGAACCGGCGGCGGAGAGGGAGGACGACATATCCGTTTTCGACAGGGAAACGGATATGGAAGGAACGGCGAAAAAAGAAAATCCGCGCCCGAAAGCAAAGCCGCAGAAAACGGAAGACAGGCTGATTACAGCCGACGGCGCTCAGGCCAAAATCCGCAGCGAGAACCTGACAACTCAGCAGTTTGATTACAAGGAATTGAAAAAGCTGAAAATCCACCTGGCGGGCAGGCACCAGATCGACAACGCGGTCCTGGCGGTGGAATGTCTCAGGCAGCTGCGGCTCCGGGGTTTGAAAATATCAGACCAGGCCATATATGCCGGGCTGGAGCGGACCCGCTGGCCGGGCCGGATGGAGGTCATCGGAAAGCATCCTCTG
>JAJQCU010000094.1 GCA_021202575.1 Lachnospiraceae bacterium | reverse complement strand
CCATCCCCTCCACCTGTTTATAGTAAAACAGCTCGTCACTCCAGTCAGAGGCGGGAAGATAAGTGTCAGCTATCGTATGCCCGGAAAGCAGACAGCGCACCACGCAGCACCGAAGCGGAAGCAGCGCCATCAGAAGCGCCCTGTATATACGAATGTGTTTGCAAAAATGGTTCCGCAGTTTCTCCATCTATTCCTTCCCGGTTTCTTTCCTCTGCGCCTGTTCTTTTTCCGTCTGCCTGTACCCTGTGTGCGCCGTCTCTCCCGAGCTGTTATTCTGCTCCGTTTTCAGGTTGATACGGTCCCGGATCACATACTGGGGAGCGCTGTTTAAGCTGATATAAACCCGGCCGATATATTCTCCCAGAATCCCCAAAAGCACCATGACCATCCCGCCAAAAAAAACAATGGCGCTCATCAGGGCGCTGTACCCGGCGGGAATATCCGGCAGCACAATTCTCTTGATGATGGTATAAATACCGTAAATAAAGCCGATACCGGCGCAGCCCGCTCCGATGCAGGTGGCGATCCGCAGAGGCATGACGCTGAACGCCGTGAAGCCATTAATCCAGAGGGCCAGAAGCTTTTTAAAGGTATAGCCGCTGCTTCCCACCTCACGCTCCCTGTGGTTCACCTTCACATTGGCAATTTTTCCGGTGGCCCGCAGCACCAGTCCGATCACATATGGGTAGGAATTTTCATAGCGGATCATGTCCTCCACCACGAAGCGGCGCACCGCAAAGTAGCTGCTGATGTACAATTCCTTCGGCTTGCCCAGCAGCGCCCTCAACATCAGCTCATTGGCTCTGCTGCCCAGATTGCGGAAGGCGGAATGCATTTTATGCTCATACTCGGCATAGACCGCGTCGTATCCCTCCTCAATCTTCTCAATCAGCTTCCCGGCCTCATTGGCGGGGGTCTGTCCGTCGTCATCCAGGCAGACCACCACATCTCCCTGTGAGTGGCGCAGTCCCGCCATCAGCGCCGCGTGCTGGCCGAAATTGCGGGAGAAATCAATTCCCCTGATAAACGGATATTTCTCACAGAGGCGTTGAATGACTTCCATCGTATTGTCCGGAGAGCAGTCATTTACAAGCACAATCTCCCAGGTATGCTCCGGCATCCCGGCCATGACAGAGTTGATCTCCTCCACCACCTTTTCCAGCGTATGCTCAGAGCGATAGCAGGGAATCACATAACTAATTTTCATCGGTATCTTTCCTCACAATCGCCATCCAGACGATATCCTTATACTCCCCGTGAATACATACATCGTCCTTCAGGCAGCCTTCTTTTTCAAAGCCTGCTTTCTCATAGCTCCGGATGGCCCTCGCGTTCTCCGAAAGCGCCCGCAGATAAATTCTGTGAAGCCCAAGGGTCTCAAATCCGTAGGCGATCATCAGCCGGGCGGCCTCCGTGCCGATTCCCCGGCCCCGTACTTCCTCCGTCCCCAGAAAAATTCCGTACTCTCCCTTGTGGTGGATATGGTCAATGTCCCGGATATAGACGCTGCCCAGGGCTCTTCCGCTGCCTTCCTCACAGATCATCATCTGGGCCGCCCTGCCTGTCTGCACCACCTCGTGGAGCCACCGCAGATGTCCTTCCGGTGTAAAATCCTCCTGATAGATAAAGGATTTCCTCACGCCGGGAGAATTGCGCCAGGCCACAATATCCGCCGTATCCTCCTCTGTCATGGGTCTTAAATAAATCATCCCGGTCTCCTTATTTTCGCAGTCAATTCCCACCTGTGCGGCAGCGGTTCTCTCCGGAGCATCCAACCGCACGGGCAGGAAATTTCAAGCCAGCCGTGAATTATTTTTTTATACCAGCGGGTCCTGTCCCGCCAGCATATATAAAAAGAAATGAACGCCGCAGACCAGATGAGCCGCGTAAAAAAGCCACTCAAGGCAGACAGCGCATTTTTCCTTTTTCAGCCTTGCCTCCAGCGTATTTTTCACAAGCATCATCAGCCCTGCCAAAAACGCAAAAAACATTCCGTGCATGTATCCCCAGGCGAAATTGCCGTGACTCATGCGGAAGCCCTTCTCATATAAGAAGAAAAACATCAGAAAGCCGGACAGCCACAGCTGCCAGGCATGCCGAAACCAGGAAACCGTCTTCAGCCTTTTGATATTTAACAGCAAAACCAGCAGCGGAAACGCGCAGCCTAAAAGCACGCTTCTGAAAATATTATCCGTAAAAAGGGACCACACCGCCCCCGGTGCGATACCGATGCCGCTCTCCTCCCCCGCCGAATTTGTGCCTGAAAACACGCCAAAAAACTGATACAGCATCAAAAATCCGGCGGGAAGGACACAAAATCCAAAATACAGGCTTTTGATCAGATTCCTTCCCCGGCTTTTGAAAAATCTGTACAGCAGAACCACCGCGTAGACCGCCGCGGCAATCAGGGTAAAGGAGGGTTTGGCCAGGGCGCCCAGAAACAGGGATACCGCAAAGATCAGATATTCCCGCAGGCTGGCTCCTCTTTCATATTTTTCCAGAAGGTCCGCCCCCGCAAAAAAGCTGACCACACTGAACGGCCTGGTTGCCAGATAGGTGGCGTTCCACAGCGGATTGGGAGTATAGGTTCCCATACATCTGGAGATTCCACCGGCGGTACTGACAGAATAGGGCAGATACAGCATGGACACAAAAAACAGGGAAAGAACTAGAACATGCGTCATCCCTTCTCGCCAGGGCGTCATTTCCTCCCCGGCCGCTGCCACTCTGGCCCTTATAAACCTCAGCAGATACCGGTCCGTCATCCACACGCTCAGCGTATTCAGCAGGGTGACCGCGATGGCCATGGCGCACTCGGGCGTACAGATCCTTGCCAGAACCCAGGCCAGAGCAAACATCAGCGGATAGGGATAGGAGAATCTGTCCTCCAGCCCCTGAATAGTCAGAATATACGGGCCCATATCAGACCAGTAATCGCCGCCATACCCAACGCACTGCCTGTAAAACAGCACGAACATGACCGCGGTATATGCCGCCAGAAGGAAGTATTGAAATAATTTACCGTAATGATCAGCGGCAATGCTCTTTTTCTTCGCCATGCTGTGCCTTTCTCATCCCACGCTATTTCTCCAGCTCAATACCCTTGAGAAGCTCTCTGATCTGCTCCACGGTCAGCCATTCCGTGTTATTGTCGGAGCTGTAGGAGAAGCCCTCCTGCACCTTCTTGCCGTTCTCATTGATTTTCTGCTTGTCATTCCAGTGCACCTGAGGGTAAACGACGAAATGCTTATCATATTCCCAGGTATTGGCGGAATCCTCCGTGGTCACCATGATCTCGTGGAGCTTCTCGCCGGGATAGATGCCGATCTCCCTGGTATGCCCGCCGGGCAGCATGGCCTCCGCCAGGTCTGTCACATGGAAGGAGGGGATTTTGCTGATAAAGGTTTCTCCGCCGGTGGCCTCCGCCAGAGCCTTGATGACCAGCTTCACGCCCTCCTCCAGGCTGATCCAGAAGCGGGTCATGCGGTAATCGGTGATGGGAAGCTCTGTGCCGCCGTTTTTGATGATATCGTAAAATTTGGGAATGATGGAGCCGCGGCTGCCGGCCACATTGCCATATCGCACAATGGCAAAGCAGATGTCCTTATTGCCGGCGTAGGCGTTGGCCGCGATGAAAAGCTTGTCGCTGACCAGCTTGGTACCTCCATACAGGTTCACCGGGTTGACAGCTTTATCTGTAGAGAGGGCGACCACCTTTTTCACCCCGCAGTCCAGAGCCGCCTCAATCACGTTCTGCGCGCCGTGGATGTTGGTCTTGATGGCCTCGTTCGGGTTATACTCGCAGGCGGGCACCTGTTTTAATGCCGCCGCGTGCACCACGTAGTCCACGCCCTCGAAGGCCCGGTAAAGCCTGTCCTTGTCCCTCACGTCACCGATGAAGAAGCGAAGTTTGGAGGAATATTCGGCGAACTCGCTCTGCATGATAAACTGCTTGAATTCGTCCCGGCTGTAGATGATGATTTTCTTTGGGGTATAATGGGTCAGCACGTATTTTGTAAATGCTTTGCCGAAGGAGCCGGTGCCTCCGGTGATTAAAATGGTCTTATCGTTTAACATAGGGTCTCCTTTTTTTCCTGCGTTGTCGGAACGGACGATGGATTTTTCTGGCTCGTTTCGCTGTGCGTCAAATTTCATGCAATTTTTCGCCTTGCGACAATGCACAGAGGCGCTCGCTCAGAAAAATCCATCGTCCGTTCCTCTGTGCGGGCAACTCTGCACCACGAAAACTTACTGTATTCTATACCAGTCTAATACCTTATAGAAAGCTTTAATTACATCCTCCACATCCTTGTCAGTCATGGCTGGATACAGCGGGATGCTTAAAAACCCTTCGTATGCCGCCTCTGCCTTCGGGCACAGCCCGGGCTCATAGCCAAGCTTCCGATAGTATGGGAAGGTGTAGATGGGAATATAATGCACGTTACATTGTACATTCTCACAGGCCAGCGCGTCAAATATTTCTTTTCGTCCGGCCTTTAATTTATTCAATTGTAACTGTACAATGTACAGATGTCTGGTGGTGTCAGCCTGGGGGATTTCCTTCTGTACAAAAATTTCCTCCCTGTCCGCGAAGGCCTGATTGTAGCGGGCCACAATCTCTTTGCGGCGCTGCTTAAAACGCTCAATCTTATGAAGCTGACTCTCAATCAGGGCCGCCTGGAAATCCGTGATGCGGTAATTGTAGCCCAGATCCACCATCTGATAATACCAGCCGCCCTCGCTTTCCTTATCCATCAGCGACTGTTCTCTGGTGATACCGTGGGTGCGAAACAGGCTCAGCCTCTCGTACAGCTTCGGGTCACTGGTCATGACCGCGCCGCCCTCGCCGCCGGTCACCGTCTTCACTGGATGAAAGCTGAAGGTGGTCATGTCCGCCAGGCTTCCCACCGGCGCGCCATTGTAGGTGCTTCCGATAGAATGGGCCGCGTCCTCAATGAAAATCAGCCCATGCTTATCGCAGATCGCCCGGATTCTCTCAATTTCCACCACCTGGCCGGTAAAGTCCACTGCCACCACCGCTTTGGTGCGCGGCGTTATTTTGCGCTCTATCTCCGCCGGGTCAATATTGTAGGTGTCTTGGTTGATGTCCGCGAACACCGGTCTGGCGCCGCAGTACAGAGCACAGTTGGCGCTGGCCGCAAAGGTCATGGGGGTGGTGATCACCTCATCCCCGGGACCGATCCCCGCCGCCAGGCAGGCGATATGAAGAGCCGCCGTGCCGTTGGCGACCGCCACGCAGTATTCAGCGCCGGTCAGCCTGCACAGAGCCCGCTCCAGAGAAGGAATGGCCGGGCCGCAGGTCAGAGTGTCGCTTTTTAATACTTTGACTACGGCTTCAATGTCATCGTCCTCGATGCACTGATGGCCGTAATATATCTTTTTTTCCCTTACGGGGGTGCCGCCAAGGATGGCGGGCAGCTCGCTGTTTTGCATAATAAGGCTCCGTTTCCGTTTCCCTGCTCTAAAGCAATTTTTATTTCAACAGGCTCGCATTTGTATTCTGCAGGAAATTTCACTCAACTCCCCGCACTCTCATGGTTATGCGGTGGATTTTCCGGGTGAATTTCGGTGCAGCGGCAAATAAAAGCAAATAAACTTTATTCTTTTTTGTCAAATACGGATTCTTCAGCGCTCTGAAAATATTTTCCCGCACGTTTTTACAGATATCTCTGTATTGTTCATTGTCAGGCCCCATCTGTTCCACCGGGATGTGCAGCAGATAGTCCAGCCTCTGGTAGAGGCCGAAGCGCTCCGCCGTCCGCGCAAGAGACGACCAGTGCTCCTTCACAAGCGCGAGGGCCATATCCGCGTTAACCACATTGTCCCCGTACATTCTGGAAAACTGATTCCTCTCCATCCTGCGCGTATTGCTTTCCGGCCGCTAAAACACATGAAAGCACTCAATTGGCAACGACACATTACCCAT
>JAJQCU010000042.1:5677-5964 GCA_021202575.1 Lachnospiraceae bacterium | reverse complement strand
GGATCATTCTTATCTAACAAGCCAAGCGCTTTGGCCATCTGCGATTTATCAAGCATATCCATACTGTTACTTGTTTTGGAAAAATATTCCCTGATAAAATCCACATTCAAATCATCAATAGCAGCCTCTGTATTAGTTAAGGAAGAAAAATGGAAATTTGCGAACTTTCGCAGTAAATCATACTCTTCATCCACCCTGGCCAGTCTTGTATCGGATTCTATTCGCACATAGCGTCCTGGTTTCAAGCTTATTCGCTTATCTCTTTCAACCCTCTCGCTTACCATAAA
>JAJQCU010000042.1:0-5667 GCA_021202575.1 Lachnospiraceae bacterium | reverse complement strand
CACCACAATCAGTAAATAATTTTTACCCTCAAAACAATTCGCTACTATTTCAAATGCCACATTTGGATACAGAAGAGACCTTAATGAATTAATCTCATTTTTGCATTTTTCCAGATTTCTTTCCTCTATACCCAGTATAGGCAATTGGGGAATGGCTTTTTTATCTTCATTATTTACTTCTTCTACGCCGAGAAAAATGTACTGTATATCATTATCATAGTAATTATTTCCATACGCACAAATGGTTTTTAATATTTGGGCCAGCTGTAAAGCGGAAGCCTTGTACTCGATATAGGAACATTCACATGATAAACCAGCTAATATGTCATTTGCATCCCGTTTTACTCTTTCATAATCCATAGTTTCCACCTCCCAAATCCACAGATATTTTACCTCAATCCATAGATTTTTGCAAGCAAACCATAATATTAAAGCACCTTTCGAGAATATTTTCTTTCGAAAGGCGCTCCCACTTGTAGATTTATTTCTCGATAGTCTTCATTGTCGGGAGTGTAAGAACAAGGGAGCAAAATATTTCACTCTCTCAGGAATTACCTTCAGAGCCTTATCCGCCAGTGCTTTAAGATACCGATTGGATAAAACCTGTCCCCTTTTTGGCGAACAGAATCAGGAATTGTGAACGCTTTGCAGAAAATCCTAATGTGATTGGATATCATACGGATTCCTTTCGGTTGATTCTCATCGAATAAGAAAACTGGAAGGATCCAGCATCTTCCATCCGTGACGCGTTTTCCAGACGGGATGATATGCCAAATACCCGGGTCATGGGCGCGTTATGTGATGTCAAAACCGGTGAGGTTACCTTCTTTGAAATTGGGGAAATGATATGGAAAAAACGAAAAAAGAAAGCTTCTCATGTATCAGAGGCAATATGATCATCCGCGGCTTATACTTCCATCCGGAAGGGCAAAATCTTCCAATCGCCATTGTGAGCCACGGCTTCATGGCAAATTATAAAACAACTCAGGGCTATGCCAAATGGTTTGCGGAACATGGCTTCGCCGCATTTTGCTTTGACTTTAACGGTGGTTGCCTTGTGGGGAAAAGTGACCGTGACACCACAAAAATGACTGTCTTCACAGAAGTGCAGGATCTGGAGACGGTCATCTCCTATGCAAAATCCCTGCCTGAAACGGATAAAAACTCCCTTACCCTGATGGGCTGCAGCCAGGGAGGTGTAGTCTCTGCCCTCACTGCCGCAAAACTGCAGAGGCAGGTCAAGAATCTGATCCTTTTTTATCCGGCTCTCTGTATCCCGGATGACGCCAGAGCCGGGAAGATGATGTTCGCCAAATTCGACCCCCGGAATATCCCGGAAACATTTTCCTGCGGTCCCATGAAGCTTGGCCGGGATTATGCCGCCTCTGTCCTTAACCTCGACATCATTGGAGAAATCCGCAAATATCCCGGCAGCGTCCTCATCGTCCATGGCACCGGCGACAAGATTGTGGATTACCATTATTCTGAGAAAGCCCAAGCGGCTTACCCGGATGCAGTTTTGAAACTGATTCCCGGCGGCTCGCATGGATTTTCGAAAAAAGATGATAAAAATGCTCTGGAGTATGTGGAACAGTTTATTGGCAAACAGAGAGGATAAACATTATCACGGTTCTAACTTCTTATCGATTTTCGGGGACTTGTGTTTTGGTATTTTCAGCTTCCATGCTTCCTAAAAAAATAATTCCCGATAGCCTTCCTGTTGTATGCCGCTGTTTCCGGGCCCGGGGCAATCATCTCCCTCCACTCTGCAGGAAATCCCCGATTCTTCATATATCTCGCCAGCATATTCAGGTTCATGATCACGGCATCGTGGCAAGCCGTCCGCAGGGCGGCATTTTCTTGTAATCTTTATATGTTTCGATCATGTATTTTGAACTCCTTCCTGCATTTCATTATAGGTCAAGCCAGCTTTTCTGTAAAGATGCGGAATTTTATCTGCATATCATGGTCAATATCTTGCGGAAAGTCAGCTGAAATCGCGCTGAAGTCGCGCTGAAGTCGCTCACTATTTCTGTTGACACTGAAAATAAAAGTGTTTATAATGTTTAAGCCAAGGAGCCGTAGAAAATGGTTTGCGCAAGACCGGCACAGATGATTATGGTATGGTTCCTGACGAGGAAAAGAAATGTGAAGGCGGCTGAGGAACTGTTGCAAAACGTATCCTGATAGCCGCGGCATTATTTTTAACGGGGAAAGGAAACGGGTATGAAAAAGAATATCCTGACTTATGAGGGGCTGAAAAAGTATGAGGATGAGCTGCAGGAGCTGAAGGTAGTCAGGCGCAAGGAGGTTGCCCAGAAGATCAAGGAAGCCCGTGAGCAGGGCGACCTGAGTGAGAACGCCGAGTATGACGCGGCGAAGGATGAGCAGAGAGACATCGAGGCCCGCATTGAGGAGCTGGAGAAAATTCTGAAAAACGCCGAGGTGGTCGTGGAGGATGAGGTAAATCTGGACCAGGTCAGCATCGGCTGCCAGGTAAAAATCCTCGATATGGAATTTGACGAGGAGCTGGAGTACAAGATTGTGGGATCCACGGAGGCTGACAGCCTGAAGGGCAGAATTTCCAATGAAAGCCCGGTGGGACGCGCCCTTCTGGGAGCGAAGATCGGGGATGTGATCGAGGTGGAGACGCCCCATGGAGAGAGCTTACAGTACAGGGTGCTGGGAATCGACAGGTCCAACTGACGTGCTACGCTGAGAATTTTTGACCTGTGCTGTCGGGAGAATAGACCAGCATAATGGTTGGTTATTTCGGGAGCACGCTGCATGGGGACGGATGAAGGGAATACGTGTGCGCAAAACGTCGTTCATGTGAATGGCCATTGGCGGACATGAAAAGCGTTAGAAGGAACAACAGGAAACAGACATCACTATATATCAAAAACGGAAAAGAGACATTATTTTATGGCAGGAAATCAGAACGCAAACGCGCCGCAGCAGGAGAATACCAGCCAGCTTCTGCAGATTCGCAGAGAAAAGCTGGAAGGCTTACAGCAAAGAGGAAAGGATCCATATCAGATCACGAAATTTGACGTGACCCATCACAGCCTGGAGATTAAGGATCACTTTGACGAGCTGGAGGGGAAAGCCGTCAGCGTGGCGGGACGAATGATGTTTAAGCGCGTCATGGGAAAGGCGTCCTTTTGCAATATCCGCGACCGGCAGGGCGATATCCAGATTTATGTGGCCCGGGACAACATCGGGGAGGACTCTTACGCGGATTTCAAAAAGTACGATATGGGAGACATTCTGGGGATCAGCGGCACTGTCTTTAAAACGAAGACAGGTGAGATCTCTGTACACGCGGATCAGGTGACGCTTTTGTCCAAGAGTCTGCAGATTCTGCCGGAGAAATATCACGGGCTGACGGACACTGACCTTCGGTACCGCCAGAGATATGTGGATCTGATCATGAATCCGGAGACAAGAGAGACCTTCCGCAAGCGCTCCCAGATTATCAGGGAGATCCGGAATTTCCTGGACGCGCGCGATTTTATGGAGGTGGAGACCCCCATGCTGGTGTCCAACGCGGGAGGAGCCGCGGCCCGTCCTTTTGAGACACATTACAACGCGCTCGATGAGGATGTGAAGCTGCGCATTTCTCTGGAGCTGTATTTAAAGAGGCTGATCGTGGGCGGACTGGAGAGAGTCTACGAGATCGGCCGTGTTTTCCGCAATGAGGGCGTGGATACCCGCCACAACCCGGAGTTTACCCTGATGGAGTTGTATCAGGCCTACACGGACTATGAGGGCATGATGGAGCTGACGGAAAGTATGTTCCGCTATCTGGCCGAGAAGGTTTGCGGCAACAGCAAATTTACCTACAACGGCACGGAAATTGATTTTGGAAAACCCTTCGAGCGCATCACCATGACCGACTGCATCAAAAAGTACACCGGTATTGATTTCGACACGGTGCCGGATGTGGAGGCAGCCAGGGCGCTGGCGAAGGAACACCATGTGGCATATGAGGAGCGGCACACCAGAGGCGAGATCATCAATCTTTTCTTCGAGGAATTCTGTGAAAAGAATCTGGTGCAGCCCACCTTTGTCATGGACCACCCCGTTGAAATTTCGCCGCTGACCAAGAAAAAGCCCTCCGACCCGTCCAAGGTGGAGCGCTTTGAGCTCTTTGTCAACACCTGGGAGATGTGCAACGCCTACTCCGAGTTAAACGACCCCATCGACCAGAGGGAGCGCTTTGCCGCTCAGGACGCGGCGTATGAGGCCGGCAACGAGGAGGCCAACCACACGGATGAGGATTTCCTGAACGCCCTGGAAATCGGCATGCCGCCCACAGGGGGCATCGGCTACGGCATCGACCGGCTGGTGATGCTTTTGACGGATTCTCAGGCAATCAGGGATGTGCTGCTGTTTCCGACAATGAAGAGCATCGAGAAATAAATCCTTTAAAATCAAGGGTTTCAGACGTCTGGAAATGGAAAGTGACAACAAAATGACAACAAATTCGTAGGTTTATACGAAGTTTCACGAAGCGTTGTGAATAATCGGAGATGGCTGAAACTATTCAATCCGTTGCGGAAAATCGACGCCATCTTCCGGTTCATTAAGATAAACACAGGCGAGGAATCCGACAAAGGTGAAACCGTGAAAACCGTGAGATTTGATGACCTGCTTCTTACAGTTACTCATTCATGTATTCTCATCAACAATGCTTCCCCGTTTTCCTTCAGCCAGCTGTTCCATTTGTAATAATCAGGAAACACGCGAAGGACCTCCCTGTAAAATGCCTGAGAATGGTTCATCTCTTTCCTGTGGCAAAGTTCATGAACAACAACGCTGTCAAGAACTTCCGGGGGCGCAAGCATGAGAAGGCAATTGAAATTCAGATTTCCCTTTGCAGAGCAGCTTCCCCACCTAGTCCTTTGGCAGCGGATTGTGATGCGGCCATATGAAACGCAAACCAAGGGGGCAAAATATTTCACTCTTTCAGGAATTACCTTCAGAGCCTTATCCGCCAGTGCTTTAAGTTCATCCTGTGAAAGCTTTTGAACTTCCGGCTGATATTTTCCCTTTTCATTCAAAAGCGTCAATTTTCTGTGAATCCAATCCTCATGCTTATGAAGCATGTTTTCGATTTCCGCGGTTGTCGCACGATACGGCGCTCGTACAATAATACCACTACTGTCAATTTGTATGGCGATGGTTGTTCGCTTACTTCTGATAAGTTTATAATCCAAAGTAATCTCCTGTTTTGGCAAAAGCATTGTGGCATGCGCTTAAAATGGACTCTTATCCCTGCCGTCTTTTCCTGTTTCCGGCAGATTGATTTTATCCGCCTCTTCCTTGATTGTCTGGATCATTTCCAACAGCACTTTGCAAAAATCCTCCAGAGTCTTAAATATCCATAACCATATCCGGCTCTCCTCACAATCCTGTCACTCACCACCGGCAGCGGAAAATCGAACTCTTTATAGGTATCTTTATCCCACAACGCTAATGCCGGGAAACCACCTCTGAATATCAAAAGATCATCAAAAGAGAATGTCCCGTCATCATACTCCACCTGAATTTGATTCTCAATGAGCTTCGGGCGGAACCGGTCTGGGATATCTACAACTATCTCATGCTTCTGTAGGGTGGCGGAAAACGCACTTCCTTCTGTATCTATCGTTTCCACTGCAT
>JAJQCU010000091.1 GCA_021202575.1 Lachnospiraceae bacterium | reverse complement strand
CCAGGTGCTTCTGACCAGAACCTCCGACGAAAATCTGGATTTGGAGGAGCGGGCGGCGTTGGCCAATGACGGCGGCGCTGATTATTTCATCAGTCTGCACTGCAATTATTATGAGGACAGCAGCTCCATCAGGGGCCTGGAGTGCTATTATTACACAGGGGCTTCGGACGGCGGCTTACTGGCGGATTCTATTCTGCAATACATAGATGAGTACACGCAGATTGAGACAAGAAAGACCGGGGAACAGGATCTGTCTGTCCTGCGCAATACCACTATGACCGCGGTGCTGATTGAGATGGGATATCTGTCCAACGCTCAGGAGTGCAGCATGCTGAGTTCGGAGAGCTATCAGGAGGAGCTTGCGCAGGCCATCGCGGAGGGAATTCTTTTTGCAATATCAGAGAGCTGAACGGAATTGACGAATCCTTTTATGGAAATTGTCATAAGAGCAAATGAAATTACCGGAGAGTCAGCAGGATTATCAGAGGGGTAAACAGATGTACAGAATTTTAATCGCCGAGGACGAGGAGCCCATCGCCAATCTGATCAGGATGAACTTAAAAAAAGCCGGCTACAGCTGTGCCTGGGCGGCGGACGGGGAGGAGGCCGCCAATTTTCTGGAGAGCGAGCCCTTTGACCTGGTCCTGCTGGATATCATGCTGCCCAAAATCGACGGCTACGAGCTGATAGGCTACGCCAATTCCCTGTCTGTCCCGGTGATTTTCCTGACGGCTCTCGGCAGCACGCAGCAGAAGGTCAAGGGCCTGAAGCTGGGGGCGGAGGATTACCTGACCAAGCCCTTTGAGATCGCCGAGCTCTTAGCCCGGGTGGAGGTGGTGCTTCGCCGTTATCACAAGGCGGACACACAGCTTCGCGTATTTGACATTGTGATCGATACGGTGTCCCGCACTGTGGAAAAAAACGGGGAGCAGATCCGGCTGACCTTAAAGGAATACGACCTTTTGCTGCTGCTCGCCAGAAACCGCAATATCGCCCTGTACCGGGATCGGATCTATGAACAGGTCTGGGGCGGGGACAGCGAGGGCATGGGCCTCACCGTGGACATTCATATCCAGAGTCTGAAAAAGAATCTGGACTGGAATAAGGAAATCTCCACCATCTACAAGGTGGGATATCGTCTGGAGGGTGAGGGCTCTCTTTCATGAAATTCGCTGACAAACTGTTTTTATCCATGCTCTCCATTCTGGCGGCCGCCTTTACCATTTTCGGCCTGTGGATGCTGAACTCGGACTTTCAGCGGCTGCTGGATAAGGAGAAGGACCAGGCCTTCCAGCAGCTTCAGATGCTGTGGTATCTGTTTGATACCTCCTACGCCTCCTATGAAATTTACGGGGAGGACTATGCCATACAGGCGGCGCTTGATTCCATTTCCCTGAGCACCGGTGACCGGACGGTGGGATACTTTGCCTATGCCTCCGGCAGCATTATCGCGGGCAGCGATCCATGGCTTTTGGTGACGTCAGGGATGGCGGGCGGCCTGACCTCTTATATTGTGGAGATGGCGGAGAATATTGACGAGACTCACAACAGTGTCTACGGGATACAGAAGCTTTCCCGAAGCTATGATGGAATGCACGTTCTTGTGCAGATTATTTCCTACGATACCGGCAGCGATACGATTGTGCTGGGAATCTATCAGGATATTTCCGAAACCTATTCCGACAGAGAGTATTATATGCATCAGTACTGGATTGCCGTGCTGGTGCTTTTGGCCGTTGGCGCGGTTCTGGTGGCCATTCTCTCCAGGGCTCTCACCCGGCCCATTGAAAGGCTTGGCGGAGTGGTCAACCAGATCGCCGCGGGGGATTACACGAAACGAAGCGGCTACCGTTCCGGGGACGAGATCGGGGAGCTTGCGAAAAACTTTGACAAGATGGCGGACACTCTGTTAAACTATATCACGGAACAGGAACAGATCGCCAGGGAAAAGGAACAGGAGGCCCGCCGGAAGGAGCTGGAAGCCAGACAGAAGGAGGACTTTACCAACGCCTTCGCTCACGAACTGAAAACGCCGCTGGCTTCCATCATCGGCTACGCGGACATGCTGAACACCGTGAAAATGACGGAGGAGGAGCGGAGGGAGGCCTATTACTATATTTATTCCCAGGGAAAGCGGCTGGAAAGCCTTTCCTATAAGCTGATGGAGCTGGCCAGCGTGGAGCGGCATCCTCTGAACGGCAGTATCATTGATGTGAAAAAGCTGGAGGAAAATATCCGCGTCACCATGCGCCCTGTCTGGGAGCAGGAGGAAATTCAGGGAAAGGCGGTCTTTGAGAAGGGCTTTATTTGGGGAGATATGGATCTGCTCCTCTCTTTATTGTATAATCTGATTTCCAACGCCGATAAAGCGGTGGAGAAAGGCGGATTTGTTGTGCTGCGCGGGCAAAAACGGGCTGACGGCGGCTATCAGATCACAGTTGTGGACAACGGCAGAGGAATCCCCAAGGAGGAGATCGGCCGGGTGACCGAGGCCTTCTACATGGTAGACAAATCCCGCGCCAGAAAGCAGGGAGGAGCGGGCATCGGACTGGCCCTTTGCCAGACCATCATCAATCTCCACAGAGGCACTTTAAAGATTGTCAGCGATGTGGGCGAGGGAACCGCCATCCGGCTTTCCTTCCCGTCGGTGGAGGAAATGCGCAGGGAGGAGAAGAATGCTTCGCAGACTTGAATATCTTTTGTTTGTGGTGTGTATTGTCCTGATCGCCCTGCTGGCCCCGAAGTTTCTCTTTTCCATTCAGGACCGGGCCGGCAGCCAGACCGTTTACGCAGAGCATCAGGAGATCAACATCTCCAGCGTGCTGGTCAGCAATTATATTGAGGACGACGCGGAGCGGTATACCACCTACCTGTACCTGAAATCTCAGGGAACGAGATATGAGGTGATGGAGCTGGAGGGTTCGCTTTCCACAGGGGAAATTGTGACGCTGTTATTGAAGGCTCTTTACCGGGCGGATAACACGGATGGGTATGTTTACGACTTCAGCGATTTTTTTGACGGGAGCGTCATGGGCCTTTCCAGCACCCAGTACGCTGTTTACAACGCGGAGGACCACAGCGACATTATGTTCCTGGCAACACTGATTACTGTTTACCTGGATAACGGAGATCCGCTGATCAGCGATGACGGCAATATCACGACCTATGACACGATCAGGGTGCTGGTGGATTCCCAGACCGGCGCCCTGTATTTTATCGGACTTTATTACACGCACAATTATGAAGCCTATGAAGGCTTGTTTGCGGATAATGACGCTAATGCGGCGGCTAAGGTATACTCTGAACTGTTTTATGATCTGGTTTTTGATATGTCAAACCTTTCCTATGCGGATCTTACGGCCATGGTTATCTACCCTTATGTCGGCGAGGACTGGCTTGTGATGTCTTCCCTGTACGCGGAGCCATCGATGGCAGATTCTGATTATACGGAAATCGGATGGTCCTTTGAGCTGACCCGGGAGGATGGTTTTCTCACGGGAGTGAAATTCCCTGTTTATGAGAAATGCGTTGACTTTTATTTAAGCTTTGCTGTAAAATCCCCGGAGGAGGTTCCCGGCGCGCAGGAAAGCTCTTACGTGACGGTGACTGCGGTGACGCAGATCAATACCTATGAGAGTGAAGAATATTCCAAATACGGAAGCAATGTCTGCGTCGGCCTGTGGGATTTGACATCTTTGTTTCCGGAGTTTAATTTCAGGACGGCCGTTGGGTGAGAAGCTTTTCGGCAAATGAAAAGTGAAACGGGACGCATCGGGGGCAGCGTCAGGAGCTAATCCGTGATTTTCGTTGTCAAATAATTGCTGAGGAAAAAGAAAAATGGACATCAGACTGATCGCCGTCGATCTGGACGGCACCTTATTTGATACGCAAAAGAAATTATCGGAGGAAAACAGGCGCGCCTGCGAGGAGGCCATCGCCGCCGGAGTGCAGGTGGTCATCGCCACCGGCAGACCCTTTTACGGTATTCCAAAGGAGGCAAGGAAGCTTCGCGGATTAAAATACGCCATCTGCACCAACGGGGCGTCCCTCTACGACCTGGAGCGGGAGGTATGCCTGTACGAGGACCCCATGCCCCGCAGCGAGGCTCTTGCCATGGTGGAGGGGCTGATGAAAATGCCGGTGATCTGCGATGTTTTTTACAACGGACACGCCTACATCGATTACTCAAAAGCGGGACTCATCGAACAGATGAACACGGACGAGCCATTTAAGGTATATTTTCGCTCCTGCAGGGAGGAGGTGCCGGACGTGATGGCCCTTATGAGAAGCTATGCGAAGGGGTCGGAGAAGGTGACGGTGAATTTTACCGCCGGGCCGGATGGGAAGCCCTTTTACCGGCAGGAAGCCGTGGACTGGTGCGGACAGTTCCGGGATTTTGTGATGGTGTCCGGGGGCGTGGGCAATGTGGAGTTTACCAAAGCAAGCGCCACCAAGGGGGTGGCCCTTTTGAAGCTTGCTGAAATTCTTGGAATTGCGCCGGAGCAGACTATGGCCATCGGCGACAGCGGCAATGACCTTGATATGCTGCAAAAGGCCGGGTTCAGCGTGGGGATGGCCAATTCAGAGCCGGAGATACTGAAAATGGTGGATTACGTGACGAAGAGCAACAATGAAAACGGCGTGGCTTACGCGGTCAGGAAGTTCGCGCTCGATTAGGGATTGTCACGAAATAACTTGTGCAGATTGTGCCGAATAACGCGCGAAGCACAGGCCATAAAAACGGAGGCATAGCGAGCTGCAGCGAGGCTTTTGTGATCTGTGATTCGCAGATTACTTCGTGACAGTTTCATTTATCCATAGGAAATTTCGACGTCGGAGGGCGTGTTGCCGTGCAGCAGGGAAACGATAACGCTGATCCGGCGGCAGGCCTTCTGATAATATTGCCAGGCTTCGTCCGCGATATCCGGGGCGTATTCCGCGCCGGAGGACAGAATCTGGCTGTAAAGCGTAATCGCTTCGCTGATGTATTCCTGGGCCTCCACCGCCAGGTCATTGACATACTGATACTCGCCGGAGGGCACCTCAATGGCGGCCAGATTGTCGATGGCCGAGGAGAGCTCCTTCATGTATTTCAGCATCTGCGTACCGGCGGAATCGGAGTCCGGGTCGATGGCGTTCATATTTTCATTAATTTCCTCAATGCTGTCAATGATGGTGCTGATCTGTGCCTCAAAGCTGGCGATCTTGACGCTGTTTGAGGTGGCGCAGCCGCTGAGGACAAAGACACACAGAATACAAATGACAGCAGTAAAAATTTTATTGGACATGGTTTCCCCTGTAATTTTCTGTGAATGTACCGACAAACAAAGGTTATCTTACCACATGGCTTTTTATAAATCAAGGCGCTCAGAAAAATCGTTTCTTAAGATTTCAGCCCTGTTACTGTTCACAGTAACTCAGCCTTAAGATTTCCCGCTGAAGATTTCTCTGGTGGCGGGCTGCTATTCAGCGGTTGGGGAAGCATAGCGAGTAAACAGATTCAGGGAAAAAGTCGTGATGACAGAGATGTCAGGATTTCTCTGATGACAGAGGTTGACATTTCATACGAAATGTGTATACTACATAAGGATACACGTCACCGCACTATCAAATTAGCACTGTAACGCGCTAAAGCAGAAACAGGGCGCTCACCGGAACCAGAATTAGCATAATATCGTTCCGGAGCGAAGCGGTTGACTTTGATATACAGCGATGTCCGCGTCAACGGACATGTCTGATTGGGAGAGGTAAATTATGAGTTTGAATATATCGCACACTCCGGAGGGGGTGAGGGATCTTTACGGGGCGGAGCTGCGCCGCAAGCGTCAGGTGGAGACGGCGGTGCGTAAGACAATCGACAGCTTCGGCTACGAACCCATTGAGACGCCGACCTTTGAATTTTTTGACGTATTTTCCAGGGAAGTGGGCACCACGCCCAGCAAGGATCTGTACAAGCTTTTTGACAAGGACGGCAATACGCTGGTGCTCAGGCAGGATTTTACGCCGCCCATTGCAAGGTGCG
>JAJQCU010000235.1 GCA_021202575.1 Lachnospiraceae bacterium | reverse complement strand
CTGTATGACGTCCTCATCCTCCAGAAGATAATTGACAGAATCACAGACGGAATAGATCGTGCCGATGGTGCTGTACATATCCAGCTCCCGCATATCCTGGCAAAAATACATAATATCCAGCCCCGCTGCCTCTTTTTTCTCCAGCGCCAGAAGCAGCATCTCGCAGGACAGGTCGATGCCGATCATGTCATAGCCCCGCCTGGCCATCAACTCCGTCAGCGTTCCGGTGCCGCAGCCCAGATCCAGCACCAGATTCTTTTCGCTCTCCAGAGCCTCGTCCAGGGTCTGCCCATCGTCCATCCTCCCGCGAACCGGCCTGGAAACGCCGTATTTCTCAATATAATCCACAATACGCTGACACCACTCTCCGTAAGGAGTGGCGTCCATCAGTTCATCATATACTCCCGCAAAGCCCGTATAGCTTTCCATGGCTTTCTCCATTCCGTTTCCCCGGCAGCCGCCGAACTCTAAAAGCCTTCTCACCGGTCCCTTCCGGTCATCCGTCTTTCCAATGGCCCGAAAACCGGTTTTACCCGAACAGCCCGCTGATCGCTCCGAACACGCCCATGCTGCCCACGCTCATAATCACGCCCGCCAGCAGAACGCCCAGCGTCACGGCCACCACGCTGGACTTAAAATCCATATCCAGAAGGCTGGCCGCCAGCGTTCCCGTCCAGGCGCCCGTGCCCGGCAGCGGAATAACCACAAACAAAAGCAATGCCACAAACAGGCTGCGCCCCACCTTCTCCTGCAGCTTCACGCCGCCCTTGTGCCCCTTTTCCAGGCAGAAGGTGAAAAACTTCCCGATGACCGGCTTATCCGCCCCCCATTCCAGCACCTTCCTGGCGAAAAAGAAAATAATCGGGACCGGAATCATATTGCCGATAATACAGATAATATAGCTGGGAATCAGGGGCAGCCCCATTCCCACCGCCACAGGGATCGCGCCTCTCAACTCAATCAGAGGCACCATGGAAATCACAAAAATAATCAAATACTGGTTTAACATAATCTCTCCTCACTCACCAATACTTTCGGCCAGAATATCCCGCAGCGCCCTGATCAGCGCCTCCATCTGTTCCGGGGTACCTAAGGTAATCCGCAGATAATTGTCGATGCGCGGCTTTTTGAAATACCGGACATAAATATTCCGCTCCCGCAGCGCCGCGAAAATCCGCTTCGCGCTCACCCGCTCATGGGCGGTGAAAATAAAGTTGGCATAAGAATCCGGGAAGGAAAAACCCAGCGCCGCCAGTTCCCTTTTGGTCCACTCCCTGGTCTCCACGATTTTGGCCGTGATCTTCTGAAAATAGTCCTCATCCTCCAGAGCAGCTCTGCCCACAGCCAGGCTCATGCGGCTCATTGTATAAGAATTAAAGGAAAATTTCACATCATTCAGATAACGGATCAGCTTCCGGGAGCCAATGGCAAATCCAATTCTCGCCCCCGCCATAGCTCTGGACTTGGAAAAGGTCTGCACCACCAGCAGGTTTTCGTATTGCTCCACCAGCGGCAGAACGCTTTTCCCGCCGAAATCTATATACGCCTCGTCAATGATCACCACGCTGTCCGGATTGGCAGCGACCACCCTCTCCAGATTTTCCACAGCTTCCAAAAGGCCCGTGGGCGCGTTGGGGTTGGGAATCACGACGCCGCCGTTGGGCTGTATGTAATCCTCGATATTGATGGAAAAATCATCCCACAGAGCGCAGGTCTGATACGGGATCCGAAACAATTCCGCCCACACGTCATAGAAAGAATAGGTGATGTCCGGAAAAAGAACCGGCTTTTCACTGTTAAAAAACGTGAGAAAAGCCATGGCCAGCACATCATCGCTGCCCACTCCCACAAACACCTGCGCCGGGTCCACTCCATACCTGTCCGCCAGGGCGTCAATCAACTCCGCCGCCGTTGGATCCGAATACAGCCGCAGCTGCCCCGCGTCCATTTCCCTTAACGCTTCCTGCACCTTCGGAGAGGGCGGATAGGGGCACTCATTGGTATTTAACTTGATCATGCCCGGCTGATTGGGCTGTTCCCCCGGAACGTACGGAACCACCCTTCTGATATTATGCTCAAAGCTCATCTTTTACCATTCCTTAAAAGAAAGATTTAAATCCGTGCCGCTGTCAATACCGGCTACCGTACCGTTGTGAGTGTACTGCCAGACAGAAAATTCGTACGGGAAGCAGAGAACCTCGTCATAAAATGCGATCCATCGGTCGTAGACCGCTATCTGCTCTATATCCAGCAGCAGTGTGAAGGTTTCCGTATTTCCGTAAATCATGGGAGTATAACCGGCCTCCGCGATTCTCTCACAGAAGGCAAGGCAGACTTCAGTGCGTTCCTCCTGCGTCAGGGCATCCGCCCTGGCGCCCTCCTCGCCCACCTTCTCTATATCTATGACAATAGGATATGTGATGCCGTCATACCGACCCACGGCCTCCAGCACAAAATCCGCTTCCTCAATGGCTTCCTCCACAGTGATCGCCTGACTGTAAAAATAAACGCCCACCGCGATTCCCTGAGCCAGCGCGGCCTCCACATTGGTCTCATAGGAGTCATCCTCCACCAGAGCGCCGCTGCCGTAGCCCCGGATTCCCACACGGATAAAAGCGTACTCCACGCCGTCCGCGGCCACCTGCTCCCAGTCGATCTCCTCCTGGAATTTGGACACATCAATACCCTTATGGGAGGTCACCTCCCCATTCTCCACGTACTGGAACTCGCCGCTCTCCAGCACCTGCAGATGATCCTGGGAGAAGGTGCTCTTCGCCACATTCTCCGAAACAGGCGCAAAAACAATCCCTCCGTCCGTAACCACCAGAATCTCATCAGTATCCGCGTAGACCTGGCGCAGCGCGCCGGTGGCGTTGTAGCCCGCCTCGATTTTTGCCCTTATTTCATCCAGAAGCTCCTGACGGCCCTCCTCCTTCGCGGCCAGAATGTCCTCGTATGTATAGACGTCAGCCAAGTCCGCTTCAGCCTCCACCGCCCCTTCCTCTTTGCTTTTCTCCATCCATGACAGACAGGTCAGGCCCGCGCATACGACGACCACCAGCACGATGACCACCGACACGATCATCAGCAGGCCGTTTTTTGTTTTGTTATTCACTATAATAAATCCTCCTCCGCAGAGTTTGGCTTCTCCTGCATATAAGCACGCTGTTTCCAGTCTCAGCTTTCCGTTTTCCGCCGCAGATGCCGTGCTCACGTCCACATTATACAAAAGCAATTCCAACAGGTCAAGTGCAAACCGCTCCTTCGGAAAAGACTTTCAAAAACCTTAAGAAATATCTTTTTCAAAACCATTGCGATATTTTCCGAAAAAAGCTATAATCTGAGCGTGTGAAGGCCCGGATCGTCTTCCGACCGCGCTTTCACCATAAATCTTATGAAGACGAGGAGAAATATACAATGGATAATTTTCACGGAGCCGCGGAAGGAATTGAGATTAACGTCCAGTCCGCCCAGGTAAAGGCCGGCCTCTCCCTGCGCCGCATGATCGTGCTGGGAATCCTGGCGGGAGCATTCATCGCCTTAGGAGGCGCGGCCAGCAGCACGGCGGCCTTTGGCATCGATAATACGGGAATCCAGCGTCTTGTCACCGGCGTCGTCTTTCCCGTTGGCCTGATGATGACCGTGTTCTCCGGAGCGGAGCTTTTTACAGGCAACTGCCTGATCGAGATCGCGGTCCTGGAGAAAAAAATCAACGCAAAGCAGCTGATCCGCAACCTGGCGGTCGTTTATTTCAGCAATCTGCTTGGGGCCCTGCTGATCGACGTGCTGCTCTTTTTCAGCGGAAATCTGGATCTCGGAAACGGTCTGTTAGGCGCCTACGCCATCAAGCTGGCCGTCTCCAAGGTTTCCATCTCTCCCGTAAAGGCGCTGGCCTCCGGCATTCTCTGCAATGTGCTGGTCTGCGTGGCCATCCTGATGGCGGCCTCCGCCACAGACGCCATCGGCAAGCTGTTTTCCGCCTTTTTCCCGATTTTTGGCTTCGTGATCTGCGGCTTTGAGCACTGCGTCGCCAATATGTTTTACATTCCCATCGGAATCCTGGCCTCCACAAATTCCTACTATGTGATGCTGGCGGAGGACTACAGCCTGACCGCCGAGCAGATTGAAAGCAGCCTGACGGTCTTAAACAGCCTGAAAAACTTCATCCCCGTGACCATCGGCAACCTGATCGGCGGCCTCGTGCTTGTCAGCCTGCCCTGCTATCTGGTGCAGAAAAAATGGAAGGAAGAGGATTGCTGATCCTCTTCCCCGCTTTTAATCCTTTATCAGAACCTCCTCCATGGTCCTCTTCGGCACATGCACGTTTCCGTTGTCATCGAAATAATATTTCAGATCGCCGGCAAAATCAAAGGTCTCTCCTGTCTGCGCCGGACGGCCGATCCCCAGCAGATAGGTGACGTCGTACTGCTCCGCAAGGCCAAGAACCCTCTTAATTTCCGGCCTGTTGATGGCTCCCAGACACACGCTGCCGTAGCCCAGCTCCTGAGCCGCCAGACACATACTCACGAGCGCCGCGCCGCTGTCGCACTCACTCCTGTCCGTGGGCTTGATGGACGTATCATTGCAAATCACGATAAACGTGGGCGGGCATTCCTCAAACGCAGGATCCCAGTCCCTGAGAAAACCCGCGTACTTAATCAGCGGGTACAGGCTGCGCCGTTTTTCTTCCTCCGTCACAATCGCGTATTTTAAGGGCTGCGCGTTGGCTCCGTAGGGCGCCAGCCGGGCGCAGTCCACAATCTGCAGCAAATCCGCCCGCGCGATCTGCTCCTGCTTAAATTTACGGATAGTGTGTCTTTCCTTCACTGCTTCATATACTGTCATCTTCCTTTTCTCCCTTTCCTCTGTTTTTGAGACCAATATCTCCATTTCTGCTGTTGGAAACGTTAGCTTCCTGTTTGCACCCATTATAACCGGGAACCGCCAGAAAATCAATTTTTCACGGTACAAAATTTCCAAAATACACAATGTTCTTACACCATGCTTAAAACAGCCTCAATAACTGTACGAGCTCATATTTCTTTCCATCAGGTAAAATTTTCTGTCGGATATCAAACTGTCTGAACAGGTTCCGATCATAAAATAACAGTAATTTTTCTTCATTATATGTTTCCAGAAAAGTAACTACTCCTCCGCATAAACACTGCGCCTGTAAAAGCCTGTCTTGAGCCAAATCAAGAATATCCTTTCCTGTAATCAGATGCTCCGCCTCCGCCGTGAAATTTTTGCCAAGCTGCGCGATCAGATATGCAGCCATCGTATAAGTCTTCATCTGTTCATTCACTTCACTGATTCGTGCCAGTTTTCTTCCAACCGCATTGCTGATTGTACTTCCACGCACTGTCAATGGCTTGAGCGCCAAAGTAAAATATCCCAGCAAAATACAGTTATCCCTATTAAATACCAGATAGGTCACTGACTGATTCTTTTTTGTAAACTCTACCGCGCTATGCTTCAGGAAGCGTTCAACATCCGGATTCAAAGGACAGGAAAACTCGGAAAGAATCTCATCTAAACTTTTCTCCCCAAGTTTTGCATTATCCTTTGTAATTAATTCGCGAATGTTGATAACGATAAACTTATCCGTTATCTGCATTCATCCTCTTCCTTTCTCTTTTTAACTTTTCTCTCTTTTCCATGAAAGCGGTTATCTCCTCCGGATCTGTCAGAAATATCGCTTTATCAAGCGACCGGAAGGGATACCGATCTTTATCTTTTGCAGATTCTTCAATGGCATTGACAAACCTCTCCACTGCCTCTGGATCGGATACGACAAAACTATGCGTAATGCTTGAAGTGGCCATACATAAACCTCCTTTTCAGGTATCTGTCCACCCATCATACCACAATGTTCGACATTTTTCAACGGAATTCAGTTTTGCAAAACTAAATTCAGCCTAAATTTTACCTTGCTTTTTCGGCTTCGCTTTCAACTGAGATTTTTTATGCCACTTTCATCACTTTCCATCCAAAATTTTTTATGTCACTTTTCATGTCACTTTTCATCCAAATTTTTTGTTGACAATTGTGAATGGCGATAGTATAATCATCTCTGTTCCGGGAGATCGACAGGCATCGGGGTGTGGCTCAGCTTGGC
>JAJQCU010000306.1 GCA_021202575.1 Lachnospiraceae bacterium | reverse complement strand
ATGGAATACAGTGTTCCGTATACAGGGAAAACATTGATGGAAAGACTGGGATTAAAATCCAGAGAGACCTTCCGACGGAATTATCTGCATCCTGCGATGGAGCAGGGACTTGTCCGGATGACCATCCCGGATAAACCGCAAAGCAGAAATCAGAGGTATGTAAAGACGGAATGATGGATTGGCATTAATGAGAAAGTGAATCCGTGAATGGGTTAAGAGGGGATAAAAGGTTATACGTATGATATTAGAAGAATTTGATAATAATAAACATGCAATCATTGATCCTGATATGTTACACGAAGCTTCAATAAAAGATTTTCCTGAAGTCACAGTATCCTGCTTTTCAAAGATTCTATACGATAAGATCGTTGCGAGTTTCGAAACAGAAGTAATAGAAGAATTACATTCAGCGACAGGAAGACAACCACTTTATCGAGTAGAATATAAAGGCAAAGAGTTTGCACTATTTCAATCATATGTTGGTGAGCCGAGTTGTGTTGGAATGTATGAGGATGTAATTGCCTTAGGAAGTAAAAAACTGATATTGCTTGGTAATTGTGGCGTATTAGATAAAAATATACAGGACTGTGGAATTATTATTCCAACACGTGCCATACGTGATGAAGGTACAAGCTATCATTATGCACCAGCTAATGATTACATTAATGTAAATAAGAAATATATTCCAGAGTTCATTGAAGTTTTAAATCAACATGGATATCCATATGTAACCGGTACAACATGGACTACCGATGCCTGTTATCGTGAGACAAAAGATAAAGTGAATCGCCGCAGGGAACAAGGTGCAATCTGTGTAGAGATGGAATGTGCAGGTATGCAGGCACTTTGTGATTTCAGAAATACAGATTTCTTTCAATTCTTTTATGCGGGAGATAATCTGGATCATTCTTCATGGGATCCAAGAAGCATCAGCGGATTGTCTAAGATTGATGAAAAGACAAAGATTATGTTTTTAGCATTTGAGTTAGGATTGAAAATGATGGAGAAAAGTTATGAGGAAGAATTTCAGGTTGAATTGCGAGATGAGTGACTTTCAGACACAGAATCTGAAGGATGAATATGAGCGAATGAAAAATCTTCATATATAGGAAGCGCATCAGAAATGATGTATGTGAATGTCTATATGCCATACTGGTATTTTAATGTGATTGATCCCGATGGAAATACTTTTGAAATAACGGGCGAATTGATTTTTGATTGAAATTAAGAAGGGATAATTATCCGAGGTATGTGATTACAACAGACTATTTTCCGCAGCAGCGAAACGGGATAAAGCATGTGAACCTGATGGAATTTATCCAAAACGGAGAGCGTTTCTGAAAGCGTTCATTGTAATGAAGGGAGCATATATGGACAAATACAGCATATTGAAGGACACCTTTGGCTACACCGGCTTCCGCGAGGGACAGGAGGAGCTGATCGATGGGCTTCTTTCCAGACGGGACGTGCTGGGAATCATGCCTACGGGTGCGGGAAAATCCCTCTGTTTTCAGATACCGGCGCTGTTGTTTCCGGGGATCACCGTTGTGGTTTCCCCGCTGATTTCCCTGATGAAGGATCAGGTGACGGCGCTGAACGCGGCAGGCGTACACGCAGCCTATATCAACAGCTCCCTCTCGGAAGGCCAGATCCGGAAGGCGATGGAATACGCCGGAGCCGGGCGATATAAAATTATCTATGTGGCCCCGGAACGGCTGATGACAGAATCCTTTCTGGCACTGACAGGGTCGGTAGAAATTTCCATGGTGGCGGTGGATGAGGCTCACTGCATTTCACAGTGGGGGCAGGACTTCCGCCCCAGCTATCTGAAAATCGTTGATTTTATACATACGTTGCCAACCCGCCCTGTGATTGGCGCCTTCACCGCCACCGCTACCCGGGCGGTGAAGGAAGATATTTCCTGCATTCTGGGCCTGGACCAGCCGCTGGCGGTGGTCACCGGCTACGACAGAAAAAACCTGTTCTTTTCCGTTGAGAAACCGAAGGACCGGCAGCAGGCAATCCTGCTTTATCTGAAGGAAAATCAGCAAAAGAGTGGGATTATTTACTGTAACACATGAAAAAATGTGGATGAGCTTAGCGCGCTGCTTGCGCAAAATGGCTATCCAGTGACCCGCTATCACGCGGGGCTTTTGGACTCGGAGCGGAAGGCAAATCAGGAGGATTTTATCTATGACCGGAAGCCCATCATGGTGGCGACCAACGCTTTCGGGATGGGCATTGATAAATCCAATGTGCGTTTTGTGCTTCATTACAATATGCCAAAGGATATCGAGAGCTATTATCAGGAGGCCGGCAGGGCCGGGCGCGACGGGGAGCCGGCGGACTGTATACTTTATTATGCCGCGAAGGACGTCAGGGTCAATGAATTTCTGATCGATCATCAGGAAACTCCGGAGCTGGCGAGGGAAGATGCTGATTTGCTGCGCGAACGAAATTATGAGCGGCTTCGGAAAATGACATTTTACTGCTTCACCAACGAATGCCTGAGAGACTATATTCTGCGGTATTTCGGGGAATACGGCGGCAATTACTGTGGAAACTGCAAAAACTGTCTGACGGAATTTCAGAATGTGGACGTCACTGCTGAAGCGCTGGCAATTCTGGAAATGGTAGGTTCAACCCGGGAGCGGTACGGCATACAGGCCGTTTCCGATGCGGTGCATGGCGCGGAAAGCGAAAAGGTTCGCCGGTTTCAGATGGACAAAGCACCGGGCTACGGAAAACTGAACGGCACATCGGTGGTGCGGATCCGGCAGATCATGAACGATCTGCTGGTGAAGGGCTATCTGACGCTGACGCCGGGCGACTATCCGGTTTTGAAATTTACGGACGCCGGGAGAAGTTTTCTTGCGGGATATAAGAAGCAAAATCAGGATGTGATGGAAAAAGCTGAGGTTGGAAGCCGGGCGGAAGAAAAATCTGAGGGAAAAATCATACTGAAACTGCCCAGAGAAAGGGAGCAGGCGCCGCAAAGGGAAAGGAAGGCAAAAGGCAGCGGGACAGCGGAGATGAAGAATCCGCAGCTGTTTGAACGCCTTCGCCGGAAGCGCTACCAGATGGCTCAACAGGCGCATATCCCGCCGTATATTATCTTTTCCGATAAAACGCTTCGGGAGATGAGCAATCTTCTGCCGGTGACCAGAGCCCAGATGCTTTTGATTAATGGTGTGGGAAACCGGAAATATGAGCAGTACGGAGAAATCTTTGCACAGGAGATTCGGGAATATATGAATGAGAATGGACTGCAAAGCTGTTGATGACTGCAGCCATGGGAGGGAGATATCGAATGAAAATTGAAAGTGGCAGGATGCTGAACGATTACATTCAGCCAAATAAGAAGCAGTATTGCATACCTGTTTTTCAGCGTGATTATGCATGGACTTCTGAACAGTGTGAAAAGCTTTTTGAGGATATTGTCACGGCATATAAAAAGGACAGACCTCATTTTTGCGGCTCCTTTGTTTATGCGCCTTTGAAATCGAAGAACCATATAGATTATTTCATTATCATTGACGGCCAGCAAAGGTTTACCACGCTGTATATTCTTCTCAAAGCGCTGGCGGACTGTGCAGAGGATGAGGCGGACAAAGATGCTCTTGAAAAATATCTGTTCAATGAAGACAGATTCAACAGATATGGGATCGATGAGAAAAGCAAGCTGAAGCTCAAACCGGTAAAAACGGATCATGAACAGCTCCGGCTGCTGATGTCGGGACAGATTGACAGTATGGACAAGAGCGGGAATGGCGTTATCTATCATAATTATATGCTTTTCAGGGAGCTGATTGGCACATTCCTGAACGAAAGTCCGGATCATTCAGTTATGATGCTTCACGATGGAATAGATCATCTGATTTGTGCGGATATCCGCCTGGACCAGGATGACGACGCCCAGGAAATATTTGAGAGAATCAATTCTACGGGGATTACTCTGGGACTTCCCGATTTAATCAGAAATTATGTGCTGATGACAGATGATGATCAGGAAAGGCTTTATGAGGATTACTGGCTGATTATGCAGGAGCTGCTTTCCAGAGACTGTCTGGAGAGCTTTTTTCTGGATTATCTCAACATGAAGCAGGACGGCTTTACGAAAGAGAGCAATGCCTATGCGGCTTTCAAGCAGGTATATCGCGAAGGCCAATATACAAATGAGACGATGCTGCGGGAACTTCATCATTACGCAAAGCAGTATCACACATTTTATTACGGGGATGACAGGCTGGGCGATGAAATCAATACGGCGCTTTCCGGTTTAAGGAGATTGAACCAGACTACCGTTTATCTTTTTCTGTTCCGTATTTTTGACGATTTTGAAGAGGGTATTATCGATCAGAAGGAAGTGGGGAAGATTCTGAATCTGCTGTTGAGCTACAGCGTTCGCCGCCTGATTTGTGAGATTGGTTCCAACTCCCTGCGAGGCCTTTATAAAACCCTCTATAGCCGTGTTTTCCCGCACGGCGATCATAAGGATCACTATTATGATGCTATTGTATCCTTTCTCCTTCAGCTGACGTCAAAGGATGCGATACCGGGGGATGCGGATTTTATGATTGCCCTGAAGGAACGCAATCTGTACAGGAAAAATGCGCTTTGCAAGTATTTGCTGGCAACGATTGAAAATCAGGGAAAGGAGCGGATTATAACCGACAACCTTACGATTGAACACATCATGCCTCAGAATAAGAATCTTTCACCGGCCTGGCAGAAAATGCTCGGGGATGACTGGGAGGTCATTCGCGACAGGTATCTTCATACGCTGGGGAATCTTACGCTGACCGGGTACAACAGTGAGCTTGGCGACAAGCCCTTTCATGAAAAGAAGGAGCTGCTTGTGGATACCGTGACGCACATTGCCGTTTTGTACAGCGACGTGAAGGATAAGGAGCAGTGGAACGCTTCGGCCATTGAAAGTCGGGCGGAGAGGCTAGCCTCTCTGATTGTGAAGCAATTCCCGATTGATCAGCCGGAAACAAAAATAGAGTTTAAGGATCCGAGATATACGCTTTATACCGTTGCGGATCCGCATGAAGCAACTTACAAACATGTGAATTATTATGAACTTCTCGGTGAAAGAGTTCATGTGGACAGCTTTGCAGTCATGGTTCGTTCGGTAGCGGAGAAGCTCTATGATCTGGATAATCACATCATAGAGCAGATGGCGAACACCCAGGAGGTCTTTCCGTCATGGCTCAATCCTGTATTTGCGTATGATGCGGCGGCCGTTCGAAATCCGGTCAGATTAAAGAAAAATACGGACATTTATATCAGTACCGGATATTCGGCGTATGACTGTATTTGCTTCATTCGCGCATTGTTGAAAAAATATAATCTGGACCTGGAAGAGGATTTTGTGTACAGCGCAAGACCGAATGCCTGAAGAGATAACGTGTATTGAGCTAATGAGCGGGAGGCTTCATGCAGATACGATTGGACAAATTTCTGGCGGATGCGGGAATTGGCACGCGGAGCGAAGTAAAAAATATCATAAAAAGAAAAGCGGTCACCATCAACGGGGTGTATGCCGAAAAGGCGGAGATCAAAGTGAATCCGGACACGGACGAGGTTGCCGTAAATGGGAAATTGACGGCTCCGCGCGGCAATGTGACTTATCTGCTGCATAAACCGGCGGGTTATGTCTGCGCTGTGGAGGACAGCCGCTTTCCTACTGTGATGGAGCTGGTGCCCCGGGGCAGGGATCTGTTTCCGGTTGGCAGGCTGGATAAGGACACGGAAGGGCTGCTTCTGATTACAAATGACGGCGCGATGGCGCACCGCATGCTCTCTCCGAAAAGCCACGTGGACAAAACCTATCTGGCAGTGCTCAATGGCCCGGTTGGGAGCGGGTACGCTGCCGCTTTTTCGGAGGGCGTGGATATTGGTGACGATACGCCGACACTCCCCGCGAAGCTTGTGATCTGCGATACGGCGCATCCGGCGCTTGCGTATTTACCGGAGGAATACCATACCGGTCTGGGTCCGGGACAGGTGGCGCTTCTGACGATTCAGGAGGGCCGCTACCATCAGGTAAAGCGGATGTTTCATGCTGCGGGGCGGGAGGTCATCTATCTGAAACGCCTGTCATTCGGGCCGTTTGCGCTTCCCCTTT
>JAJQCU010000200.1 GCA_021202575.1 Lachnospiraceae bacterium | reverse complement strand
CGCGTCCACCTGACTCACGTAGGAACAGCCACGCCTGACCGCGTACTTCTAGCCCAGACCGACGCCCCCTCCATAGCCAAGGTTATAGATATGAGTTGCCATGGTGACCTGATGGTGCCTCTTCACCAGAAAATTGGTTTTGTCCGTGGAATGGTCATTCATCACCAGAATATCGGCAAAGGCCTGAATCTCCGGGGTTTCCAGCCCCCCCAGAACCTTCTCGATATTCTCTTCCTCATTGTATGCCGGTATAATAATCAGCACCTCTTTTTTACTCATCCGTTTTCACCCCGCATAAAGTACATATTCCGCCAGGCGCAGACGGCCATTCTCCGCCATACTTCGCCGTATCTTCATGCTCCTGAGCCAGCGACCGCGCAGCTCCTTACAGCAGTTCCAGCAGCAGCTGCATATCTCCCTCATAATCCTGCTGCCGCGTCCTTGCCTTAAGCCCGTAGGACCGGGCAGCTTCAGGATTATTAATCAGAAAGCACAGCGCCTCCTTCATGGCCTCAGGCGTAAAATCACACAAAAGCCCGTCCTCTCCGCTTCGTATCTGCTCCCGGTTACCGCTGCAGTCCGAGGCCGCGATGGGCTTTGCCAGGATCTGCGCCTCCTGCACCGCGATGCTCTTTCCCTCAAACCGGGTAAAATGAGCGTAGATATCCGCCTGCGCGTAATAAGGATAGGGATTCTCCACCGCGCCGCACAGAAGGAAATCCTCCGTAAGCTCCTCTCCCTCAATCTGCGCCTCCAGCTCCTTGCGCTTCTCTCCCTCTCCCAGCACATACCACCGGGCTCTGACCCCGGCCTCCTTCAAAAGCCTCATGGCCTGAATGGCCACATCATATCCCTTTTGATATACCAGCCTTCCCACCGTCAGGATCCGGACGCCGTCGTACTCGTCTGCAAAGCCTCCCGGCAAACCGGCCAGGTCGTGAATCCTCTTCTCATCCAGCAGATTGTGGAAGATCATGGTTTTCTCCCGGCATTCCGGATACACAGCCAGAAACGCTTCCGAGACCTCCCCCGATACGGTGAAAATCCTGTCAAATTTCAGGTAACAGTCATGGTCCAGCGCCCGGGTATATCCCGCCTGCTGATAATCCACGTGGATAAAAGCCGCTTTCTTACGCGCCTTCACATGATCCGCCACATAATAGGCGGAGCCGCCCTCCAGAAAGGAAACCGCCAGATCATATTCCTCCGGGGAAAAGTCCGCACCGTCGGAAAGCACCCTCCAGAGCAGCTTGTCTGTCTGCACTTTGCCCTTTTTCAGCATACGAAGGCCGTTGGACAAAAGTCCCGGCAGATTTTTGATGATTGCCCCATGATGAAGGGACGCGGCAGCCACCTTCTTAAGTAAATGCCTTCTCCCCTCCGCGGAGAGAACAGGCACATCGGAATACGCACGGTTTAAAAGAGTGGCCTCCCTGGGCAGCTCCCCCTTAAGCTCCCCCTGAGCCGTCAGCACATACAGGTCCAGCTTCAGCTTACAGTCGCCCCACTGATCCTGTACGGAAAGCAGCCGCCGCAAAAGCTCCATCAGCGCTACCTCCGCTCCTGCCTTCCCCAGGGTGTTGATCACAAACAATACCTTCCTTTGCCTCATTTCTCCGGCTCCATCAGGTCCTTTCCCGTCTCCTTTTTATACATCTTCAGCACACGCTCCATCTCCGTGTTCAGGATGGAAACCTGGATGGCCAGCTCCTGATTGCGGGCGGACAGGCTGGACAGATTCACGCTCATGGTGAACAAAAGCCAGACGATGCAGATACCCATAATCACATAAAAGACAGAGGTCTGGCTGGCCAGCGCCCGGCTCCAGCCGCTTAACGCCGGCACCGCTCCGCAGATCACCAGTACAACGGCAAATACTCCCCAGGCGAAGGCATAATTTTCATTCAGTCTCTTTTTGCAGTAGGACAAAAATACCTCCGCCAGAAGGACAAAGCCTATGACTACCACTGCCACTCTCAACATTTGCGCTGTTCCCATAACTCACACCCCTTCTTTATTCAGACTTTCTTTTTCGCCGCGGTCCTTTTCTGCCGCCGCAAAGTTCCGTATACATCATACACCTTTCCCGAAGGCTTCTTTCCGGTTCCCTTCTTCAACAGCGTTCCCCGGCAGAAAATATGCGTGTCCAGATGCTTTTTCACCCACCGAAGCCGTCCGTAAGCGCTGGTAAATCCCGCAAAGGAGCCCGCCACGACACCGACTCCATACCAGTAATCAGGAAACTCTCTGGCCGCCATGCTGACCAGAAACGTGACCCCGCAGAAAATGATGGAGGTTATAAGCGCTCCGTTTAAGTCATTATAATAATACAGAAACAGAATTTCCGCGTACATCAGAAACAGGATAAAATATCCGGCCGCCAGACAGGGATAAATCCGCATCGTCAGCCCAGAAAAGCCAAGCCCCGGCAGGAAAATAACGCAGATCAGAAAAATAACGACGGAGATACAGAACTGGATGCGCACCAGATTCATCAGCTCCGTATCCAGCTGAGTGAACATCCTCTTTTTCGCCAGCTCAATATCCGATCCCCGGCCTCCGATTACCGCCTCGGAATACTTTCTGTATCTGTCGCTGAAGTGCATTTCCACCCTGGCGATAAAGATAATGGTGGCGGAGATGTTGGTAAACATGGCGAGACAGGAGGCCATATCGTAGGGCTGGGCGCAGACAAAGCTGTCCGCCACCACCATTTTCATGTCCGTGGTCCAGAAGACGAAGTTATGGACATACAGCCCAAGCGTGTAAAAAAAGTTGGTGAAAATCAGCTCCCAGTATCTTCCGAAATAGATAAAGACCAGACGGTAGCGGTTGCTGTTTTTCTGAAAATAACCCCGGATTTTGGCGTATTCCATACAGCCCGTCAGAAAAAAGCCGATCGTCAGCGCCAGCAGCATGCTGTAGGTCACCTCCATGGAAAAGACCCATACAAACACTAACGACAGAAGAAAGGCCGCCGCCATCCCCAGCAGATAATACCAGGAAATCTTTTTGTAATCCTTGCAGATGGAGAGATACAGCATAGAGTAAAATACGATCACCAGGGAAATAAAGCCCAGAAAACCGGTGCATACATAATACAGCGCTACGCCTCCCACATAATATTCATGGAGGCAGAACAGCACCCCCAGAATCACGGAGGGTATCAGATTCAACAAAAGCCCCAGATAATAGCAGGGCATAATGTCCTCGTAGCGCTCCTCAAAAATCGTATCCGACAGATACCGGGACAGCACCGCGTTAAAGGGTGCCGCGCAAAGCAGCGCGAAAATAAAAATATACAGTATCGTACAGGAAAAAAGCTCCCTTAATATATATCCCGTTTTGGAAAATCCAAGCACATACTGCATAAGCATGATGTTTCCGATGATCAGAAACATCGGCGAAATGGTCACCGCCGCGCTGTACGCAAACCCATACAGACTGGAGGAAAGCGTATTTTTCCCGAATATTTTGTTTAATGAGATTCCTATTCCCGCCAAACCGGCCTTCCTCCTCTTCTGAGCTATCTGGGTTGGGGGACAAATTCCTCCTCTGTCCACTCAAGCCCCATGGATTCCGCGAAATCCTGATAAATCTTTCTGTAGGTCTCCCTCATATCCTCAATTTTATATTTCGCCATCACGCGGCGATAGCCGTTTTCCCCCATCCTCCTGCGCAGCGGCTCATCCTCCGCCAGCTCCAGGATGGCCCGGGCAATTTCATCCACATTCATGATATGGGTCAGAATCCCCGCCGGTCCAAAGTCGTCGTTCTCCCCGTAAATCAGGCCGGAGCAGTTTCCCACATCCGTGGCGATCACCGGCTTATGGGCCGCGTAGCTTTCCAGGATGGTCAAAGGCTGCCCCTCGCTGATGCTGGTGAGAATAGTCATATCCATCCTGCCCAGGTATTCGCTGACATTGATCCTTCCCGTAAAAACCACATCCGGAATCTGCATCATCTCCACCGTGTCAAAGCACTCCTGGGCGTACTCCTCATCCTCCTCGGTGGGTCCCATAATCCAGAGCTTGAGCTTATCGTTCTGTCTGCGGGCGTACCCGAAGGCCTGTATCATGGTCTTCACATCCTTGATAGGTGTCACACGGAGCACCGCGCCCACATTGATGTGCTCCAGATCCTCCTTATTTTTGCCCGGAATATCCGCAAAATTGTCCGTCCGGATCCCGTTTGGCGTCACCATGGTTTTATCCGCGGGACACCCCAGGTCGATCTGTAGGAGCCGCGCGTTCTCATACAGGCTGGTCACCAGATTGGCCCGCTCATAGACCAGATTGGACATCTTTTTGAACTGCTCGATCCAGATATCCTTATAGACGCCCTTCACCCAGTCCGCCTTGATCAGCTCCTCCTCCCTCTCTCTGGTATAAATGCCGTGCTCCGATACCATCAGCCGGCAGCCATGCAGATATTTCGCCATGCTGCCCAGAATGCCTGCGTATCCGGTGGCGACGCAGTGATACAGATCTGCCTTCGGCACCTTCATTTTCAGGGCAAAGAACAGAGGCAGATAAATGGAGCGCATGGTCCACAGAAAGTCGGAAAATACAATCTGAGGATATTTCAGATAATAACAGTCGCAGACAATGCGGTAAAAATCCTCCCCCATCAGGATGCCCTCAATGGAAACCTCCTGCTTCTGAAACAGGTCAAACAAGATTTCCCACTCAATGTGCTGATTTAAAAGCAGGCTCCGCAGCGCGTTATACTGCTCCTTTTTCAGCGTAGATCTGCGCATCTTCTTTCTCTTCTGCCCCCACTCGAAGTCCTCCAGATACAGCTCGTGCACCTCCGTCACATTGGGAGGCAGCTCATAGACAAACTTCCCTCTGAAGGAGCGGTTCGCCAGAATGGTCAGAAGCACAAACTCCTGATTGGGAAAGGCCCTGATTAAGTTGTGAATCCAGCTGGATACGCCGCCCACCACATAGGGATAGCAGCCCTCCGCCACCATACAGATTCTCACCCGGTTTCCTCCTGTTTCAGGCACATGGTTAATTGTTGTAATAAAAGGAATTCGTTTTCGCCCCCAGAGTGATCACGGCCTCCTCCTGCGTCAGCGTCAGCAGATACGCGCCCTCCTCAATCATCTCGTATGTGCCACCCTCCATGCTCTCAATCTCCTCATTATGGATCCGCAGGATGAAATACGCCTCCCCGTACAGGTTTTCCACGGACACCCGGATGATATCCCCCTCCCTGGTTTCCTCGTAGGACAGGTTCAGAAACTGCCGTATTCTGGCGTCGCTCTCCGAGACAGTTGTCTTCTCAAAGGCGGTATAGGCCTTCCACCAGGTTGTAATGTTGCTGGAGAATTCCTCCGACAAAATCTCCCAGGAATCCTCCTCGGACTCCGCTTCCACCACCCGGTCCAAATCCACGAGGATCATGGAATAGCCCAGTGCCGTCTCCAGGCTCTTCACTCTCAGATCATCCGAATAGGTATAAGAAAAACCGTCCGCGGTGGCCCGCTGCCAGGTCACATTGTCGCTGTCATACCCAAGAACGCTTTCCTGCGCGTTCACCTCCAGAATCAGTGTGCGCACACTCTTAAGCATCTCATTCTCCAGAACGCCGCTTATATTTTCCTCATTTTCCTCATCCACATAGAGTGCGCGGAACTCATAGTCCGGCACATTCTCCTGATAGAAGGCCAGATCCTCCGAGAGCTTTTCGCTAAGCTCAAGTTCCGAGAACTGATAGGTAGTCAGCCCCGCCTCCCCGTCATTTTCCCGGATCAGCTTCAGAAAATAAATCAGCCTCTCCGCGTCCGGCTCCTCCTCACTCTCGTAGTCCAGCTTCGGATTGAGGAAAAAGGTGGGGACGTCCCCCGTCTGAATCCACAGGGACAGCACAGTAGACCAGACCAGCTCCTGGAACACCGCCTTCTGGGAGCGGTAATACAGCCCGTCCATCCTCTCGTCCTCCTCCGAGGAGAGGGCCGCGAAATTGGTGAACACCAGATTCTGGGCGTTGACCACCGGATACAGCAGATAGTCCGCCGCCTCGTACATCATGGCGTTCAGAATTCCGATGGCCGCCGCATCCTCCATATAGGCCCCGCTGACCGCGAACACATAGCCGCTGCCTGTGGACCGCCTCCATATCACACTGGGATAGTAC
>JAJQCU010000366.1 GCA_021202575.1 Lachnospiraceae bacterium | reverse complement strand
CCCTCCGATGTCCTTCCTTCCCAGCGCCTCGATCATTCCATCCGTATCCGGATGGCTTTTGATTTCATCCAGACGCAGATGGCGGTATACGAAGGCCGTGGACACATCGATATCCGGCTTTGCCACCACCAAAACAGCCTCCGGCGGCGCCGGCAGCGGGCTTAAAACCTCCCCGATGCCCTCCGCCAGCGCCGTTCCTCCCTGAATACAGTAGGGCACGTCAGCGCCGATTTTCACGCCAAGCCCTTTCAACTCCTCCGTGGTATAATTTAACTGAAATAACTCATTCAATCCCAGCAGCGTGGCCGCCGCGTCGGTGCTGCCGCCCGCCATGCCCGCCGCGACGGGGATATTTTTCTGTAAATGAATGGACACGCCCTCCGTAATCCCGGCGGTGTCCAGCAGAAGCTTCGCCGCTTTAAAAATCAGATTGCTCTGATCTGTTGGGACTTTGCTGCCGCCCGCCGCTATAATTGTGCCACTCTTACCGGAATATGCCGTTCCGTCTGACAGACAAACCGACTGACTGTCCACATCCGCGGCATCCGATAACCGGCAGTTTTTCTCTGTTTCTTTCCGTCCATCATCAATTGTAAGTAAGATACCGCTGTCCACTTTCGCAAAGGTCAGCTCATCATAAATATCCACTGTCTGCATAATAATCCTGACCTGATGGTAGCCGTTCTCCAGGCGCCGCAGAACGTCCAGGCTCAGGTTGATTTTGGCATAGGCTTTTCTCTGTAAAGTCTGCATTTTCCCCTCTGTAACCGCTGCCCGCAGACGAACCCCAAGACCATCCCGAACTGTGGCAGTTTGCGGCAGCAATTCCTGTATACAATCTTGTATTTAATTTTATACAATTCCTGAGTTGTTGTCAATGTAAATACTTCGATTCGGGCATTCGATTCAGGCATTTTCCGGTCACGAATTTTACGTGGCGCCTATTTTCACGATCTCGCACCATTCTCACGCCAAAAACACTTTCAGAGGCAGCCCGCAGTCACGTCCCGCTTCCCTTCACCAAAAATACCTTCTCCCCGGCATGCACAAGATTTTCCGTCAGATGATTGAGATTTTTGATCTCCTCCACCGAGGTATAGTACTGTTTCCCATAGGTAAAAAGGTCGGTATCCCTCTGGGCAAAGCAGAGCACCATTCCCGGAAGAGATGCATAATGCTCCGTGTCCAGCGGCTTTGTCACGATATCATCCACGCAAGTGTCCGGGCATTCTCCCAGCGCCAGAACGCTGAACGCGGCCACCCCCTTCAGTTCCATCTCCTCGCTGTCCTTTAACTCCGCCGACGCCTGCTCCACCCTCGCCTCGGAAAGCACCATGGCGCTGTGATCCGCAAGCTCCTGCCCCGGCATGCCCTCCAGACTCATTTCATAAGGAATGCTGCACTGGCACACACCATAGGGCAGCTGCTCCTCCCCGGTCTGATACAGCACCTGATATTCCATGCTTCCCTGCAAAATGGCGTGGTTGTCATTCCAGATTTCCTTTTCCGGCAAAATCTGCGCGGCGGTGTGCAGAATCTGAACAATCCCCGGGCTTCCCTCCTTCAAGCGCCAGCTCTGACGGAGGCGGTGCCTTCCCTCTCCGGTCAGCCCGATCACCGGACGGCTGATGGGCCGGGTCTTAATTTCCGTCTCCAAGGACGTGCTGTAGGCGTCCTTCAGCACTGGAATCCGTCTGTCCTCATAAATACGCAGCTGCAGGTCCAGCACCGCCTCCAGATAAAGAACCCTGTCCTCCCCGTCCTCGTCCTGTCGGATTTCGGTACTGGCCTGTGTCATGCAGGCAAGGCAGCTGACAGTCATGTCACTATTACAGCCGCCGCATTCCACAATTCCATGAAAGGGCACCTGCTTTTCCAGCATTTTCACAGGCTGAGACGCCCCCTGCCCAATGTAAATAAAAAAGCAGTTCAGATTGCCCTTCAGGCTGATTTTGTCCTCCATGGCCCGCGCCTCCAGCTCTCCTGCGCCAATCTGCTGCCAGAGAAGCGTCTGGATGGGCGGATAGCCGCCGGGAAGCTCCACCTCCTCCTTGATGCGGTACACATCCTGTTTTCGGTTGATCAGCTGGGAAATATCCACCAGAACCTGTTGTTTTTCCAGAGTCGTACTGCCCGCGGTGTCGCTGCACCAGTCCTCATTCCGGACCTTTAAGTACCATGTCTGCAGACAGAGCACGGACTGCAGGGCAATTTTTCGGGTATTGATCATGCTGACCCTGAAATCCTCAAGCCGTCCTTTCGCGTTCGCCATCTCCCCCGGCATGGCGCCGTCCACATGAAGGGTTTCGTCCACAGGCAGGCTTCCCTTCAGCGATTCCAGCCGTCCCGGCTCCTCCCCCGCGTACAGAATCTGATACGCAATGCTGCCCTTGACTGTCACCTGATCCCGGCCCGTGCGGACCTCCTCAACCACCAGCCTGGCGTCCTTTAAGAGCAGCTCCGTACAGTCCGCCTTTGCCTCCGGAATATTCACGTCCTCCTCGATGGTCAGCTGCGTCGCCGCCTCCCATTTTTTCTGCTCCGACTGTACATTCCGATATAATAATTCCATGCAGTAACCTCCTGCTCCTCACTTGCGCTCCGCAGATTTCCGAAAATATGCCGCCAAAGCCTACGCCTGCGCTCAACCATCAAAAAGCCCCGTAAGACCGATATCACTTTCCGACCGCTGAGGCCGAACTGGCGCCATATATTCATTCCCCGCAAAGCACAGATCCATCGATTCACTGTATGCATGTTCGGAGGGAATTATGATTTATCGTCTTTTTGTACTTTTTTTGTATTTTGCCAAAAAGACGATATAACGACCACCTTCGGCAAAACTTTGTGATATAATGCGTGCATCGACAAAGTCGCTTTAATTTCGTGGCAGGATTTGCTGCATATATCATGATGAATTTCATGACAGGGCTCACAATAAGTTTTCGACAGGACTCATGATAACTTCGTGGCAGATTTCACGGCAAAGAGACAGATGCACCAGATAAAGGCCCTTCGGCCAGCCCCAGAGAATGTGAGGTTTCTGATGTGCATACAGTCGGGAGAATTGACAGGGAAATTTATAAGTGCGTAGCTGAGAATATCCGGACAGATGAGGTGATTATTACGGTTGGACAAATACAACATATTGAAGAAAGGCATCCCAACATCTATATAACTTATTCAAAATACCTTTCTCAAATTGTTTCCGAACCTGATTATATTCTGATGGATCGGGGACCTGATACGGCTTTTATTTTAAAGCAAACTGATTCCGGAGAAAAATTTCAAACAATCCTCAGATTATGTACTTCAAGTGATCCTGCCGATTATAAAAACTCAATCATCACTTTTTTTAAAATTGACGACAAACGTTGGAAACGTTATCTGAGAACTAAAAAAATTCTTTACAAGCGGGGATAAAGCCAATAAAATATGTATGACTGCAAAAGATTCTCTGAGGTGGTCAATTTCGTGGCAGCCACACGCCCAACGGGCTAAAAGAGATGCAGGGGAACGCCACGCCTGCCAGAGAATCTTTAAGCACTCACTAAAGAGCTTCGAAGTGAAAAGCGCGTTCTCATACATCATACGTCGTGAGCCTGCACAACAGGTAAAAGAAATATTTCCCTGTGCCGGATCATCAAATATTTCAGGGTTCCTTTACTTCACCGCCCCAATCAGCTCCCGGATTTCCTCCACCTGATATTTCCTCATATAATCCTCAATGCCGTCAAGCACCTCTGCTGTTGTATAAGGATTGACGAAATTCATGGCTCCCACGCTGACCGCCGCAGCCCCCGCCAGAATAAATTCCAGCGCGTCCTCGGCTGTGGCAATGCCGCCCATGCCGATCACAGGAATTTTCACCGCCTGCGCCGCCTGATAGACCATGCGCACGGCCACCGGTTTAATGGCCGGGCCGGAGAGCCCGCCGGTCTTATTGGCCAGCACAAACTGACGGCGGTTTACGTCAATTTTCATACCGGTAATAGTGTTGATCAGAGAGACCGCGTCCGCTCCCGCGGCCTCGGCTGCCTTCGCCATCTCCGCAATGTCGGTCACGTTGGGGCTTAATTTCATAATCACCGGCTGCGCCGCGTGCTTTTTAATTTCCTTCGTAATATTAAAAAGTGCGTCCGCCCTCTGTCCGAAAGCAATGGCCCCCTCCTTCACATTGGGGCAGGAAACGTTGATTTCCAGCATATCCACGGGCTGATCAGCCAGTTTATCCACTACCTCGCAGTAATCCTCAACTGTTTTCCCGCAGACATTGACAATGACCCTTGTGTCATACTGTTTTAAAAACGGAATATCCCGCTCAATGAAAACGTCAATTCCCGGATTCTGCAGGCCAATGGCGTTGAGCATGCCGCCGTAGGTCTCCGCCACTCTGGGCGTTGGATTTCCCGGCCAGGGCACGTTCGCAACGCCCTTGGTCACCACCGCGCCAAGACGGTTCAAATCCACAAACTCTCCGTACTCCATGCCGGAGCCGAAGGTGCCGGAGGCGGTCATCACCGGATTCTTCAATGTTACTCCTGCGATTGTCACACTGGTATTCATCAGATTTCCACCTCCTTTGCGTTGAAAACAGGCCCATCCGTACAGATTCGGGCGTTATGCACATGGGAGTGCGGATCAACATCCCTCGTTTTGACCACACAGCCGAGGCAGGCCCCAACGCCGCAGGCCATGCGCTCCTCCAGAGAAATATATGCCTCGATCCCTTCCTTCTCCGCGTACTGTTTAACCGCGCGCAGCATGGGCATGGGCCCACAGGCCATAATCACGTCAGGTTTCATGCCGCTCCCCCGCAGAGCGTCAAGGACGTTGCCTTTCGTTCCCCGGCTGCCGTCCTCCGTGGCAATATGTAATGTGCCGTAACGGGCAAAGTCCTCCTCCAGAAAAAGATTCGCGTCGCGGTAGCCCAGAAAGCTGTGAACCTGAGACGTATTGGCTGTCCCGCCCGCGGCATTAGCAGCCAGGACATTCCTGTCGCCATCACACGCCTGACTTTCCGTCTCAGACAGGCAGCCCCGTGACAGCGCCTTTGCTGTCTCCAGTAATGGCGGCACCCCGATCCCGCCGCCCAGAAGCGCCACACATTTGCCCCGCGCCTCCTCCACAGGATATCCGTTTCCCAGCACCCCCAGCACCTTCACTACCTGCCCGGGACGCCAGCAGGAAAACTCCTCTGTTCCGGCTCCGGCCACACGGTACACCAGCCGCAGCGCATTCCGCGCCTCATTGACCTCACAGATGCTGATGGGTCTGGGCAGAAGCGTACTCCGGTCCAGCGGATAAACCCCCACGAACTGCCCCGACTTCGCCTCCCGGGCCAGCTCCGTGACAAGCCACATATCATAGATTCCCTCAGCCAGTCTGGTCTGGGACCGGATGACGGCGGTTATTTTTTTCTTTTCAGGCATAGGACCTCCTCATCATACCGATATTATTCTCATTTGTCCAGAAATAAACCCAATATCCGCCGATTTTAAAAACCCGAGGCATTTTCGAAGCCCCCTTCCCAGGAAAATTGCATAATCAAATGCGCTGTGGATTGTATAATTTCCTGAAACCTTTTGATATCCTCATCATCAAACTGATAAATATCCTCCCACTTATATTGCGGGAGCCAACAGGTGGCTTGGCGAAAACAGTATTCCTCATCCGGTTTCTCAATATAAACCTTAACCGAGCCATCTTTCAACATGTGGGAATGGACGATTTCTGTCCCGTCATTTAATGTCATAAATGGATACATCATTTTCATCACCTCCAAACTTCTGTCTGTTCTCTATTTTAAACAAATAGCGGTTATTTTCAAGGAAAATATCGAACTAATTCTATTTCTGCTTCCGCAACTCCTGGTAAATCACCTCTACCAGCACCGCTATAAATGGAAAGAAGCACTCTTTTGATCAGAGATATTTCAATCCACGCTCCCCACGGCGGAAGGCAGTTGCGGAGAAAAATAAAAAGAAAGGCAGCCGCTGTCCCTGAAAACGGCTGCCCTGATGGTAATATAGTTTGTACGGCCTTCCGTCAACTCCCCTCCAAGCTGACAGCAAGATTTTTATAAAATATCTCAGTTCAATGTTTCTGCAAATGTATTCTCGTAATCTTGTTGTTGATGATATACCGCCTCAACATAAACATTTCTA
>JAJQCU010000304.1:5080-6183 GCA_021202575.1 Lachnospiraceae bacterium | reverse complement strand
GCAGATTTCACAATCTTATACAATGTATTTTGTATATTTTGTACATTGAACAATGTACCATTTAGATGATATAATTCGGTATGATGGAAGAAGTATTTAACACTATATAGCTACGGAAAGGAGATAGTGTATGACAAATAAAAAGCCGGGTGCATATGCCGGTTATACAGAAGCACGAAAAGCCGCTAATGCCAAATATGAGGCCGAAACAGTGGAAAGAATATCTCTGGTGTTGCCTAAAGGTAAAAAGGCAGTGATTAAGGCGCGTACTGAGAAGACCGGGCAATCTGTAAATTCTTTTATTAACAAGGCAATTAATGAGAAAATCCAGCGTGATGACCTTAAGTCCGGCCAGGAAGTACAGGAAGACCACCCAGAGGATCCCGCTACAACACAGCCGGCAACATTGCCATTCACAGAGGAAGAGCGGGCAAAAATTGATCTGGATCTTCTGTAGCGCGACAATTCAGAACCCGCATAACCGCCCCACCGGGTACAATAACCATGAAAGGAAGTGTAAAATAATGAGTAATAGAGACTATGCCAAAACACTTATTGACCAAATTCCGGAAAGTAAGATGTTTTATATTATCGCATATTTGCAAGGGGCAGCAGTCCCGGAAGAAATCCCAAACGCCGAAACCATAGAAGCTATAGAAGAGCTGGAAAACGGTGGCGGTACCCTGTTCACCGGAAGCACTGCTGATCTGTTCGCCGAACTGGAAGGGGAATGACTATGCTTGATGTTCGATACTCGACAAAATTCAAGAAAGACTTCAAAACCTGTAAAAAGCGCGGGTACAATTTAGACCTTCTTCAGGAAGTGATTGATACACTTAAAATCCCCGCTCCTCTCCCGGAAAATAACCGGGATCATAACCTGTCCGGAAATTATGCAGGATATAAAGAGTGTCATATAACCCCCGACTGGTTACTGATTTATAAACAGATAAACGGTGAGTTGAAGCTTTCCCGCACCGGCTCTCACGCCGATCTTTTCGGCATGTAGCCGATCTGAGCAGCGGCAACAGCCTGTAAATTTTCCTTGCGTCCTGCTGCCGGATATGATATTGTCAAGGTACACAAAGGGAAGCGCCATGCGA
>JAJQCU010000304.1:3947-5070 GCA_021202575.1 Lachnospiraceae bacterium | reverse complement strand
TCTTTTATCCATACAAAAGCCCTTACAGGCCAGCCGTCACTGTTGCAGCAGTGGCGGCTATTCCTTTCTCTGGGGCAGCAGGACAAAAAAGAATCCCACGCTTGCAGGCAGGGCAAGACGCGGGATCCTTTAAAAGGAATTCTCATAAGGGAACAGATTCAATCTGTTTCCTATTCCACGCCGATTATAAGCCATGCTTTGACCTCTTGTCAATGCCTCCAGGATTGCTCTAAAGCGCCCAAAATCGTTTCTAAGCCTTTCCCTGCATAATTCCCCGCCTGCTGCCGTTTCTCCGCTCCCTGGCGCTTCCTGTGCGGTTATGACAGCTCTTCCCCGTCAATCTCCGGCAGATAAATTAAAACGTCGTCCACCACATCCGCGCCTTTATCATCCTGTAGCAGGAACACCCCGGAAGCCCGCGCGGTTATGAGAACATTCTCTTTTTATTGTGTGTAGTTTCGCACCGACTTTCGTTTTCAGCCTATCTCCGGTTCTCCGAATACGGCTATATAATTTTCCCGGATAATGCCGCCCGTGTGCTTGTCCATGAATTCTCTTGCCTTTTCTTCTGTGAGAATTTCCGCCTGGTCTTCGCCTGCATTGAAGGTGTCGCCGCGTGTAATCTTAAAAAAAGTTCCGCTCTTTATCGTAATATAAAGTTCCTCCTGGATCCCCGTGATATCGGCCAAATGTTTCCCACTCCGGTGGATACATAAAAGGTGTGACTTTTCCGGCACATACTGGCGGCCGTGAATGTAAAAAGCTTCTTTTTCACCCTGCTTTTTCATTTTGCTTGGTTAAACTCCTTCCTTACGCTTACTCTCTCTGTCTGCCGCTCATTCCCTGATCCGATCTATTGCACGGGCGATTATGTTTCCAATTACCGTGCCTATTATGATTGCTGCAATGTTTCCCATTTTTCCACCTCCCCTCCGTGTTTGCAATACTGTCCTACAGACAATCCGCTGGGGCGTCCTGCAGAATGTCCGCCGGACAATCTTTTTTCATGATCTCCGCCAGGTTATCCAGCGCCCGGCCGTGAAGCTTCGTGGTTCTCCTGAGGTAGCTTTCTTCACGGTCTGCAAAATCCGCTTTCGATCCGAATAGTGAAAAACTTATGTCG
>JAJQCU010000304.1:0-3937 GCA_021202575.1 Lachnospiraceae bacterium | reverse complement strand
ATCTCAGCCTCCAGGCCGATAAGTTCATCGGTCAAATTCTGGATTTCGGCCAGAATGCGTTCCTTGCGAATGATATAGCGCTCAGTTTTGTCAATTGCCCGGGCCCCGTGCGGCATATCAGACAAAGTGGGGCTTTTTACGGAAATCATTGTCTCGTCCAGTTCGTCCAGGCGTGTGTAGGCAAAATCCAACTCTGCGTCCAAATCGCCGTATCGTCTCAGCCATCGTTTCACCGCTTCAACATCGATTCCCATCGCGCCTTTCCTCCGCTGTCGTTATCCCTTGTACACGCCGTTAAAATCCTTCCGGATCCGTGATTTTTCGCTTGCCGCCGTAGCACCGCCCTGCTGCATCCTCCGGATCATTGCCAGTCGTGCACTCTGTGACGAATCGTCAGCTTGCTTGCGCTTTCGCGGCGCTGTAGCCCGCGGTGAACTGCTGTTTGGTCCTTTCTGCCGTTTTTTCAGCATCCCGGTTTCCCTCCTGGCAGCAGATTTCTTCTGCTTTGGCTGTGGAGCATTCTTGCTGTCGGTTCTGCTCAGCTTTTCAAGCCAGGCTGTAGGAACCGCCAGCGAATCTGCGCGGCGCTGATTTTGTATAATCATCTTGACCTCCTCGTCGCTTCCCGTGAAGCCCTCATAATCGTTAACGACATTGGTTTCAAATTCTCTGTTGTAATTTGATATTAGTTCGTCCAAAAAAATTTCGAATTTTTTGTCGTGCTCACCCTGAAGAAGAACAACGTGTGTCAGTTCATGCAGTAGCAGGAGTGTTATATCATCATCTGGCGCATTCCCCGCCGTGTAATCAAGGCCAATACAGGAGCGGCCATCCCGTGTACTGCAAACGGCTCCGATCTGTAAAAAGTCGCCCTTACTTTCGTCTGCGTTGAATACGAAAAATCCGGTAATTACAGGTTGACCATTCTTGACAATAAAGCCGTAAAATGTGTACCACACGCGGCGGATCAATCGCCAGATCCGTTTCATTTGTTCATCGTCCAATTCGCACAATCAGGCCAGCCCGTCACGCTGCATCCGCCTCAAATCTTCCTCCGGTATCTGATTGAGTGGCGGGGGTTCCATTCGTCTTTTACGTTCCTCGTTCATCGTGTACTCCCTCCAGGATTGCGCAAAAGCGCCGCGAAAGTGTCTTCGTGTCTCATGTGTAGGAATTTGCCGTTGCCGCCCTTAAACGCCTCCTGGCGGCTCTCTGTGTGGCTCCTGCTACTGTTCTCTTCACATTCACAGCATTCGCCAGGATCAAGGGCCGCGCCGCAATATGGGTACAGTTGATAATAAGCCTTCTTCATGTCATCCCTCCCCAAAGCGTTTCGAAAATTCTGCCTGTTTATCCTCGATGTTACGCGAAAGCAGCTGTACATCCAGCGGATAAAGCTTCAAAAGCGTGAAATCTTCTTCCAATCGTCTTTTGATTTCTGCCCTGGTATTCCTAAGATCCTGCTCGATTTTTTTCATGTCTTTCAGGGTGGAATCTGCCTCGTCAATCTTTTCCTGGAACATTTGGCGCTCTTCCGGCGTGATCTTCGGGGTTACCGCTTCCAGACGTTCAAGTTCCTGTGCAGCCATTTTCCGGACAATCGCAGACCGGTTCGCAGTGTCGGCAATCGTCGCTCTCAGTTCCTTCGCACGGTCTTCGTTGCGACGCTGCTCCTGCCGAAGCCGTGTTGAAACTCCGACCATGATTTCAACCAGCTCAGAATTGGCACACTTAATGGAAAGTCCGGTGATTCTGTAATCTTCGGCCAGTTGATCCAGCCGCGCCGCGCATTTTGTGAATTCGCTCATATTTTTTATCCTCCTGAATATTTTGTTATGGGTACCGAATGGCTAAAGGCCTTCCAGTTACCTTGATATGCTTCATAAAGCATTTTCCTTTTCCTATTTCTTGCCCAGGACTTCCGCCAGAAATTTTTCGTTTTCCGCCTGTGCAATTTTTGCCCGAATGGATTCTTCGGGCAGATGGAAAGATACGCACTTCGAATAAATCCGGTTGACGGTACGTTCTCCAATTTTCTGCCCATCCAGCGGCATATTTGCGGTAATGATTGCGGCCAGCGAAGCCTTCATCCTCTCATCAATGAGACGAAAAATTTCCTGAACCTGCCATTCTCCGGACTTATGTGCCCCCAAATCGTCAAGGATAAGCAGGTCGCACTCCCTGTATTTCGCAGATGGGTCAGGCTCCCCTTTCCTGTCATATCCGTCACCCACAGCCGCCAGGTAATCAACAGCGCTCACAAAGCGGCAGCGCAGGTTATACTTTATGCGGATGGAATTTGCCAGGCAACAGCTGAGGAAGCTCTTCCCACTCCCCATTGCATAACTCCAAAGATACAGCCATTTTCCACATTTTTCCCATTGTTCATACTTTTCGAAAAAGCTGAAGGCCAGATCATGCAGATTTTCAGCCTTGATTCGATCCTGGTATACATCAAATTTGAAACTGAAAATATCCGCGTCATGGACCGCCTCCGGAATTCCGGTCGGATCTTGCTGTGTGCGTCCGTCCCGTGGCCGTGCATAACAGACAGGCACTTTCATATCGTATTCCGGGTCAATCGCTTCAAAAACTTCCCACAGTTTACATATATCAGCTTCCGAACGAAGGGAATTGGTATTGTGTAGTATTCGCTCCATTTCGACCAGTCTCCTTTTCTTTGCTTGAATAATTAAAGCAGCCTTTATTTTGGGAGCGCTCTAACCAGTTATTTATAAAACGATCTATGCCGCGCCTGGTTTTCCTTTTTTCTGTGTTCGAATTAAGCCAAGCGATCATTTTATATAACTCCTGCCTAACATCTACCGCGGGGTATGCTTTTTCCCACACTGATATTTTTTCGGTTGATACGTTGTAGTCTGTTCCGTCCAACAAAGGCAATGTAATTCCGCTTTTTTCTTCACTTACCTCAATTGCCTCTTCTGGCTTTGTGGAAATAGATTCTACACTTCCCTCACCTAACCTATACTTACCTATACTTACCTCGGGTTCCAGGTTGTCCGCCAGTTGGTTTCCGTTTGGTATACCGATTGTCTCCCGTTTGGTTGCCAGTGCGTAGCTTCCGTTTATTTCTGCAAGCTGGCTCATTTCGGTTTGAAACTTTGTAGGATGATACCTGTCTGACCGGAGCTGATTATTTTCTTTCCAGTCCACAATCACGATCACTCCGCTTTCGAACGGGATTACATATCCTCTGGAGATCAAAATATTCAGATCATCATTACCACACCCCAGAAATTTAAGAATTTTCTTCGGAGAAGCGACAAAGCCGTCATCATCTGCCCTCATTCCCAGATGAAAATATAAATTCTGTGACGAAGCAGGCATTTCAATGAATTTGTCGCTGTCAATAACCCCAAGAGAAAACATTCTCCGATTCGCCATTAAAATTCCCCTCCTTTTGCCGCCATCTCGACCCCCGCAGCCGCTCGGCAGACCTCCCCGGCCCTTCGCCGCATTGACCGGACAAACAGATCAACTTCCGCCTGGCATGTTGGCAAAAAATACCCTGACTTATTGTCACTTAAAATCGGTACACCTCGGCGGCGTTCCGCCTCAATCGCTTTCCTGACCGTCCAGCCATCCGCGCCAGTCAGTAACATCAGCTCCCCAAGATGGAGCGCATTGTCTGCGCCTGGCCTGAGAAATTCTATTATTGAAACCGGACAGTCAACTGTGTTATACTCATTTTCAGGAAGTGGATCCTTGCAAGTCTCTTCCATTGCCCGTTCTGGCGTTGGCGCGCCGGTCCGGGCTTTTTTTATGATACACATATGATCTCCTCCCCATTAAATTGAAACGCGATAATTTTTCAGTACATATTCATGAAAAGTTTTGGGTTCTACTCTAGCCGTTTTTCCAATTTTCACGAGTGCGCCGCTTTCTTTAGCCAGGCGCATAACCGTATTTAGCCCTA
>JAJQCU010000002.1 GCA_021202575.1 Lachnospiraceae bacterium | reverse complement strand
ATATGCCAACGCGGAGACGGCCTATCTGCTGCAGAAAATTGAGGAATATTCCGGCATATCCATTCTGGCGACCAACGTGATGCAGAACTTTGACAGTGCCTTCAAAAGAAGGATGACTTACATGATCCCCATTGAGCAGCCGGACGAAAAGGCCAGGCAAAAGCTCTGGGAAAAGGTATTTCCCAAAGAGGCTCCCCTGGAGGAGGATGTGGATTTCGAAATTTACTCGAAGGTCGCGCAGCTGACAGGCAGTGCCCTCAAGTCCGCTGCCCTTAGCGCGTCCTACCGGGCTGCGGCACAGCACCGCAGGATCACAAACAACGACCTTGTGAAAGCGGTTGAGGCGGAGTACAGACGCACCGGCAGAACAGGCATCGGCAATGAGCTGTACGGCACCCTGTATACGGGAAGAGCCGGGAAGCTTACCAAAGACAGCGAAGTTAAATCAGGATAAAGAGAGGAGATAACGGCCATGTGCGGACCGGGCAGTACAGACCTTCAAAGACAGGAAAAGAAACAGACCTTTGAAATACGCCAGGAGCTGACACAGCTTCAGGAATGGGATACGGAGGAAAACCAGACCCTGGAGGAGAGACGCCGGCAGGAGGCGGAAAGACTCATCACGGAGCAGAGGGAAATGAATCAGCAGCTGGCTGCCAGGGCGGCCGGCAATCTGCCCCAGGCCCAGGCCCGGGAGGCCGCCCCGGGCAATCCCGTGCAGGAGCAGGCGGCGGCCAAAAAGAGCTACAAGCAGCGCCGGGAGGAAAGCAGGCGCACGAAGGAAGCCAAGAAGGGAAATATCGCGGCGGATCATATATCCTACAATATGGTGGAACAGCTCAAGGATCTGAGGGCAGAGCATCTGAATTCCATGACGGAAGAACGCAATCAGATAGCCTTCGAGGCGGGTGTGGACAGGCGGGTCCTGGGAGTGTTTGTCCAGGGATACCGGAAGAATAAAAAGGGCTTGCCCGCCACCGAAGAGGACGCAAGGAAAAAGCGGGAGGATGACGATTTCTATGAGGATTATATCTCAAAGGATCTGCGGCGGCGAAAGCCCCACCTGGACCGCTTTGTCAATGAGCTGATCAACACGGAAATCAGCCCGGATATGTTTTCGGTCGAGTACATGGAAAAGCATACCCGTGAGATGAAAAATCTGACGGAAAGGCTGACCTATTTCAGCAATGTCATGGAGGACCCCATCAACAAGCCTTATTTTGATGACATGCCCAGGCCGCAGAAGGATCTGTTCGAGGCCAAACGGCTCATGTCAGCTTCCTATTCACAAATGTTTATCTCGGCGGCCAGGGCAAAGGCCGTCAACGTCAACGAAAATACATATCACACTGCTGATCTGAAATCGTTCTGGGAGGACATGGTGGAAACGCCGCTGCAAATGGACAAGGCTCGTTTTAACCGGGATTATGAGGAGTCTCAGAGGAGAGAGCGGGAGATTTATGACGGGGTCGTGGACCAGGAGATTGAGCGGGAGATCCCTGTGCGTCTTCGCCGGAATGAGGAGGTCAGGAGCTGGGCGGAGGCGTCGGATAATACAGCGGGCCTCAATATCAATACCTATGCCACGCAGGAGACTTATGAGAGGCTGGGGGCGCTTCGCAGCGCCATCGAGTCCAACCCCGGGTATTACGAAGCCCATAAACAGATGGTGGACGATCTGTATCAGAGAGTATACAGAACTGTGGACGTCCTGGGGGACCGGAGGCTGAGGGCTTTAGCCAGCGATCAGCTGTGTGATATTTATGAGAACGCCGCAGATACGCAGGAAATAAAGAAAAGGGAAAGCGCTCTGGCAAAGAGGGAAGCTTACGCGGAGGAGGCCGAAAGGCTGGCGGAGCAGTTTACGGCCGGTGAAAACGCCATTAACTTCTTCCTGAAAGGCGCTCCTTTATCGGCAGCCGGCAGGGAGCTGATCATCCGCAGCGGCTACAGCGGTGAGCTTGTATAGAAGCGCTGCACCAGGGCGGGGTTTCATTTCGGTGAAAAAGCGGAGGGCAAAACCCGGCCATATCATAAGGAAAACAGGAGGAACTAAGACAGATGTTGAAGACAGGAGTATTGCCCCCGGGCGATCCGGGCGTTTTTAAGACTTTTCTGCTGCCGGATATAGCCAGGGCGCTGGAGGAGGGAGAACCGGTGACGGCCTTTGGCCTGGCGGAGGATCAGCTGGCGGTGGGAGCGCTGGCAGGCTATCTGGAGGGAGGGCTTTTCCAGATCGCCTCTCTGTATGTGGCCCCGGATTACAGGCGGCGCGGGGGAGGAAGGCTTTTGCTCAAGACTCTGGAAAAGCTCCTGGAGGATATCCATACGGGGATGATCATCCACTTTACGGCCACTGCAAAGGAGCATGAGACTCTTTTTCCGTTCCTGAAGGCCATGGGCTTTTGGGATGAGACCGATGAAAAGGAAAATATCTATGTGACCACGGTGGGAGAGCTTGGAAAAACCTCTTATTTTTCCGGCGCGAAGGAGACGGGAACCTCCTTTGACCAGCTGGACGAAGCCCTGATCCGGCACGCGGAGCTTAAGGCGAGAGAGAACGGCTCTCCCAGGCCGGAGGGAGGAATCGATTCTCCGAAGGTGGAGCGCAGGATCAGCATGGCCATTGTCAGGGATCAGAGGGTTGCCGCTTACGCGGTTTTTGACCGCTCCTGCCTGAACAGCCTGACCCTCTCCTCCACCTGGTCGGGCAGCGCGGGGCCGACGGCGGTGTACAGCATGATCAGGGCGGCCTTCGCCAGGGCGCAGCGGATTTTCCCGCCGGAGGAAAAGATTGTGATTCAGTCTGTGGATCAGACCACGGCGTCGCTGATTCAGACAATGGCGCCCAATGCGAAGATGATTTCCCATACCTGGATGAAGGGATACAGCTACATCTGATGTGAAGCTTGAGAAGGAGAAGAAAGAATGTGCCGTGTAGATAAGCAGGAAGAGTTAATCAAAAACAGGAACCTGGAGTCGGCCGGGATACAGACGCAGACGCTTCAGGAGAAGACTGCTGACCTGACACAGACGGAGTCCTCCGGGGTACAGGTGCAGGAGCAGAATCAGAACATCAATCCTTCCCAGAAGCTTGTGCGCCAGAGAGAGGAAAACGCCCGGCTGGCCGCCCAGGCCGTTCAGGAAATGGAAATTGTCCATGCCGGGGAGGCGGCTGACGGAGCGCCCGTTCAGGAGCAGACAGCGGCGAAGAAGAGTATTAAGGCGCGGATGAGGGATTCAAGCCGGGCGAAGGAGGCCTCGAGATTCTGTCCCGTGGGCACTGCCGCAACCTATGACATGGTCCATGGGATGAAGGAGCATGCCGCCGCCAGGGAAAACTCCATCAACGACCACGACGCGCTCATCTCAGAAAGCACCGCCGAGACCAAGGTTCTGCGCGCCTTCTGCGTGGGCTATAAGGTGGATAAAAAAGGCAGACCCGCCTCGAAGAAGGATGCCGCCGGAAAGGAAGCGGACGACCGGTTCTTTGAGGATTACTGCTCCGACAATCTGGAGCGGCGCAAACCCCATCTGGACAGGATCGTGGATGAAATGCTCTCCTTACGTCTCTCCCGGGAGATGTTCACTGAGACGAGTATGAGAAAACATGACGGGGAACAGAGAGATATGCTGAATAAAATGGTATATCTGGAAAATGTGATCCGGGATCCTGTCAATGCCCCCTATTTTGAACGCATGGCACCCGCGAAACGGGAAACGCTTGATTTAAAGAGGGAGGAATTCAATCGGTTTCATGACGCCGTGACTATGACCTGGAACTCTTACGGCGTGGATTTCAACAGCGCGGATTATTATGGCTTCAATCAGACCGGCGCCATCCGGACTGGGAGGGACTGCTGCCAGGAGCTGCAGGGGGCTTTTGACCGGTTTCAGGAGGAAATTCCGGCGAGAAGGGAACAGATCAACGCGCACCAGGAAGAGAGGGTATATCGCGCGTCCCACGATTACGCTCTGAAATATCGCCAGAAGCTGGGAGCTTTCAACCGGGTAAAGGAGGATGAGAGACTGGGCTTAAGAGCCGGGGAAGAGGACTCTGTGTTTTTCCGGGGAAGCATGACGCTGATGGAGCCCGGGGAAGAGCATACGCAGCGCAATCTGGATACGGTCCGCACCATGCTGGAGGTGGGAAGGCTGGGCGAAACGCAGCGTGCTTCGGAGGAGCTTTATCAGCGCACCCGGGACATTGCGGCGCCCAGACTGAAAAGGGTCCTGGCCTGTGATGTGGATGTGCTGGCGGGGCTGACGGATGAGGCCCTCCTCTGCCGGTGCGCAGAACTGGATGAGTTATCCATGGACAATATGTTCCTGGCGGATGTGACGAAGCTGAAGCACCCCTCCGCCCGCATTGCCAATGACGGCTCCGTCCCCTGCCTGAAGGATGAGCTGGTGGGCAGCGACACCGTGGAATACAGCTACAAGATGAGCATGCTCCGGGGGCTTTCCGACCGGGCCAGGGGGCTGGCCATCCGCCGTTATCTTTCCAGCGGAGGAGAGTCCGAGGGTCTGCTGACGGATAATGAAATGCTCAAATATAACGGCAGCGCCATGGACTGTGCCGTGGACCTGATCAGTAAGGGAGAGCGGGTCATGGAGGCCGCGCGCAAACAGCGTAAGGAGAGGCTGACGAGGGGAACGGAAGCCTGTGAGCAGATCGTGGCGGCCAATATCATGCAGGAGCACCGGGTGAACGCCATCCGGGCAGTGGATAATCCTCTGATCCGCTCGGTGGAGGAGATCCGCAATCCCGCGACGCCCGAGATGGAGCAGATCAAACAGCGTCTGATGGATAGTCAGTATTATTCTCTGGAATACAGCGAGCAGGATCTGATAAATAAGGGGATTCTCCCGGATATCGGGGAGGCCCTTTTCAGAAGCTTCGGCGGCTTCTGCAACACGGAGGCGGCGCAGGCCATCCTCTCTCCTGAGCAGATGAAGCAGATGGCCATGAACCTGGGAGCCGGGGCAGGGCTCCACAAGGGAGAATGGGAGGAAGTTAAGGAGACGCTGACAGAGTCCAAAAGAATTGTCGAAAGGACCATGAAGCCCGGAAATACCGAGGAAGAGCTTGCTCCGGCCGTGACGCGCAATAAAGAGGGGATGGGCCAGTATAAGGAGGTCATCCGGGCGCAATATGACATGATCGCCCGCAAATACGGCGAAAAGATCGCTCAGATGTCCGACGCTGACGCCATACTGCATCAGGATGAGCTGGTCAGTGATTTCGGCAATTCCCAGGTGGAAAGCCGTCTGGTCACCAGATATCCGGACTTCATTGATCCCCAGGACGAGAGCGACCTGCTGCTGAAGGCCAGGATCGGCTATTACGCCCTGATGGGCAAGGCAGTCACAGATCGATATGCTTTTATTGCCAGCGGCGGCAGCGAGGAAGCCATGCGCGCCCATATGGGAGGGGTCATGAATGATCCCCAGGTGGCGGAGTCCCTTGCCTACCTGAAGGAACACGACCCTGCTTTTCATCACGCCACAGACTGGTCGCAGAAGGTCCGCGCTTTCGGGCCGCAGAATAATCCCGGGGCTGCTTAGGAGCTGTTGACCAATCAATAACTTATTTATCTTGTACCGCCTGATACGCGAATTGCAGGTCTAAAAAGCTGCTGCAGTCAGGAGCTGTTAAAGAATATATGCAGGGTTGATTCTCTGTGATTTCTTAAAAGGCAGCAACGATGAAAAGAAATAAGGACTGGATGCAAATATGAATCAGAACCGATGGCAGGAGGAGGCGGCTTTTTTTAAGAGCGACTGTGAACAGGCAGTCAGGTTAAGCCGCGAAACCCTCCGAAAGCTTATGAGGGATAATCAGAATACGGAATATGGGCAAAACCATCATTTTGACCAGGTGGAGACTCCGGAGGACTATCAGCGTCTGGTGCCGGTGACGGAATACGCCGATTACGCAAAGGCCGTGGAGCGGATGAGCGCCGGGGAGAAAAACATTCTGACGGCCTATCCTGTGAAGTACTTTCTGCTGACCTCCGGCAGTACCGGGACACAGAAGAGAATTCCCCTTACCGGGGAGGCCCTGGGCAGGGCGCTTGACCCTGTCTGGTATGCCTGCCATGGGAAAACGCCCGGAATTGACCAGGGAAAGCACCTGATCTTAAGCATATTCCGCACAGACTTGAAAGAGCCGGAACCGGAGACCCTTTTATCC
>JAJQCU010000403.1:5244-6208 GCA_021202575.1 Lachnospiraceae bacterium | reverse complement strand
ACTTTCGCGGCGGCCAACCGGATGGCCATGCACGGCATTTTCCTGGAGGCCATCGGATATCTGATCTGTCTGGTCTTCGGGCTGACGGCTTCCAGGCTGGTGTTTGTACTGCAGGGGGCGTCGGAGACAATCGCGCAGTACGGGGAGGACTACCTGACCATCGTCCTGTGCTTCAGCTTCGGAATTTATACGGAAATGATTTTTGAACGACTGCTGCAGTCCACGGGCAGGACGGTCTACACCATGTTTACCCAGGGGCTGGGCGCGGTTATCAATATCATCTTTGACCCGCTTCTGATTTTCGGCATCGGGCCCTTCCCCGCCATGGGGATCAGGGGCGCCGCGGCGGCCACCGTTTTAGGGCAGATCATGGCCGGTATTCTGGCACTGTTTTTGAATTTTAAAGTCAACGACGATGTCCGGCTGAGACTGAAGGGCTTTCAGCCCAGGCTGCAGATCATCGGCAGCATCCTCTACATCGGTGTTCCCTCCATCCTGATGGTGGCCATCGGCTCCATCATGACCTTCTGCATCAATAATATCCTGGTGGTATTCTCCTCCACCGCCGTAGCTGTGTTCGGCGTTTATTTCAAGCTGCAGAGCTTCGCCTTTATGCCGGTCTTCGGCATGAACAACGGCATTGTGCCCATCGTGGCTTACAACTACGGCGCCAGAAAACCGGACCGTATCACCAAAACAGTCCGGCTGGGAATGCTCTATGCCGTTTGCATCATGTTCTGCGCTTTTCTGGCCATGCAGCTTCTTCCCACACAGCTGCTGCGGCTGTTCAGCGCCTCGGATGACATGCTGGCCATCGGGGTACCGGCGCTGCGCACCATCAGCTACAGCTTCCTGCTGGCGGGCATCTGCGTAGTCTGCACGTCCTTATTCAAGGCGATGGGCAGCGGCATCAGCAGAAATCAGGTCTCCTTCCTGCGCCAGCTGGAGGTGTTGGTGCATGGGG
>JAJQCU010000403.1:4529-5234 GCA_021202575.1 Lachnospiraceae bacterium | reverse complement strand
ACCGGCGATCTGTCGAAGGTATGGTACGCCTGGCCCATCGCGGAGCTGGTTTCCCTGTGCTTCAGCCTGATCTTCTTTGTCAGACTGGACAGAAAGCTGTTAAAGCCGATACGGGAGGAGCAAAAAGCGGCCGCGAATTAATTCCTTTTATACTGAATACCCCAAAATACTTGTGTCCCGGGACATCGAAACAGCCCTGAAAGCAAATTTCAAAATTCTGCTTTCAGGGCTGTTTTGTTTTATTTTCCGCTGTTTTATCTTCCTTCCTCTGCTTCGGCACAGGTTCAGGCTCTCGCCTGATTATCCAATAAGCGGAGCGCTTCATCATTATTATCGGTTCGCCAGCTCCGCGGTGATATCCTCCCAGGTAACCCCTTTCTCCGTCATCAACACCATCACATGATACAGGAAATCGGAAATCTCATATTTGATTTCCTCCGGGTCGGGATTTTTGGCCGCGATAATGATCTCCGTGGCCTCCTCTCCCACCTTCTTTAATATCTTGTCGATGCCCTTGTCAAAGAGATAATTGGTGTAGGAGCCCTCCTTCGGATGAAGCTTGCGGTCCTGAATGACCGCGTATACGTCCTCAAAGACCTGCAGAGGATTTTTCTCCTCATACTGCCTGGGCGTGATTTCATTAAAAAAACAGGAATAGCTGCCGGTATGACAGGCCGCGCCCACCTGGCGCACCGAGGCCAGAAT
>JAJQCU010000403.1:1565-4519 GCA_021202575.1 Lachnospiraceae bacterium | reverse complement strand
ATGGTGTCCATGTCGCAGTCCGCGGTCAGACTCCTTACATACTGAAAATGGCCCGAGGTCTCCCCCTTGAGCCACTGGGCTTTGCGGGAACGGCTGTAATAATTCATTTTGCCTGTGCGAAGCGTATCCAGATAAGCCTGCTCGTTCATATAAGCTGCCATCAGCACCTGCCCGGTCTTATAATCCTGCACAATCACAGGCACCAGACCCTGGGGATCCTTTTTGAAATCCTCCCAGCCAAAGGCCGCCTCCAGCACGTTTTCCTCCGTTTTTTCCTGCCGCACAAGGCTGTACGCGTCCGCAAATCTCTCCGCGTCAGACAAGTCCATCACCTCAGAGGCATACCGGGTGATCTCCTCCAGAGCGGCCCCCTTCGGCATGGAGGGCTCCGCCGCCCGCACAAAAATCTTTTCCCTGCCGAATTTCTGTGAAACCTCCTTCAGCACCGCCATGGAAGCTTCACTGTCCCCGTCCAGCACCACATGCTTACAGCCCGCGTAGAGCTGCTTTTTCGCGTCCTCCATACGGTTCAGGAAATGATACTCCGCCCCGATCACCGGGACCTCGCTGACCCCACAGATTTCCCTGAGCACCCCAAGATTCAGCTCATGCTCCCCGTCCGTTTCCGCCAGATTCCCGACATAAAGAACGTGAGCGCCATGCTCCCGCGCCACCGCCGCCAAATCCGCCGCAGCCATATCCAAAATCTCCGTATTCTCAGGAGACACTACCGCCTGTCCATTTTTAATATATATTTTCGCGATCAAGCCATTCATATAGTATACCTCATGTTTCTATTGCAGTACAGAGCGCAGAAAGATATAAACTGTTTCGCGATTTCTGTGCGATGGAGATGAGACCATTGGCAATCGTGGAAGCCTTTGCTGAACACGATTGCCACGCTCATGGGCTCATCGGAATGCCCCGCACAGCATGAGCGAAACAGTTTATATCTTTTTGCGCGATCCTATGCAACAAGTAATTATAAACTCCCCTTCGTGCTCAGCACATCCGTAATCCGCTCATCATACGACACCGCCATATCCAGCGCCTTCGCAAATCCTTTAAAAATCGCCTCAATCATATGATGGCTGTTCCCCGGCGACAACACCTTAATATGCAGATTCATAGCTGCCGAATAAGAAACCGCATAGAAAAACTCTCTGACTAACTCCGTGTCAAACTCCCCGCAGCGCTGCGTCGGGAAAACCGCGTCCATGGAAAAATACGGCCTGCCGCACAAATCCACCGCGCAGAGCACCAGCACCTCATCCATCGGCAGAATAAAATAACCGTACCGGCGGATTCCCTTTTTATCCCCGACGGCCTCGCGGATGGCCTGCCCCAGCACAAGACCGCAGTCCTCCACGCTGTGATGAGCGTCCACCCTCAGATCACCGTCAATTTTTACCTTCAGGTCAAACAGGCCGTGCCTGGCGAAGCTGTCCAGCATGTGGTCAAAAAAACCGATACCGGTGTCAATCTCCGCCTTTCCGGTGCCGTCCAGACACAGCGCCATGGAAATATCCGTTTCCTTTGTCGTCCTTCTGATTTCCGCGTTTCTCATTGCTGTTGTCTTTCCTTCCTTTTTGCTTCTATTCACAGCCGCTCCCTCTCCTTCGCAGGACGCCTTACGGTGTACGAGACGCCCTTCGGGTGCCTCTACATGCGCAATCCCGCCCGCTTCGCGTGCTTTCCCGCCCCCTTGCGGGGCTAAGATTGCTTATATAGGGGCCCCCGAAGGACCGTCTCGTAAAGGAAGTGACTGATTCTCAGTCATTTTCAAACCTGACACGAATGGAATTGGCATGGGCCGTCAGTCCCTCGCTTACCGCAAAAGCCTCAATATCCTCGTGCACCGCCTTCAGCGCCGGCCGGGAATAGCTGATGATACTGCTCTTTTTGATGAAATCATCCACACTTAAGGGTGAGAAAAATCTGGCCGTCCCGTTGGTCGGCAAAATATGATTGGGTCCCGCGTAATAATCCCCCAGAGGCTCGGAGGAATACTCCCCAAGGAAAATAGCTCCCGCGTTGTCAATTTTTGTCATAACCTCAAAGGGATTCGCCGTCAAAATCTCCAGGTGCTCGGAGGCAATCTCATTGGCCGCCTCAATGGCGTCGTCCATGGTCTGCGCCAGCAAAATATAGCCGTAATTTTCCAGCGATTTCTCAAGAATAGCTCTTCTTTCCAGCTTCTCTGTAAAAACGTCAATCTCAGCCTCCACCTGCTGCGCCAGCTTTTCAGAAGTGGTAATCAAAATAGCGCTGGCCAGTTCGTCATGCTCGGCCTGGCTGAGCAGATCAGCGGCCACATAGCGGGGATTGGCAGTTTCGTCCGCCAGCACCAGCACCTCGCTGGGCCCGGCGATGGAATCGATACCCACATACCCGAAAACCTGCTTTTTCGCCAAAGCTACAAATATATTGCCGGGGCCTGTGATCTTGTCCACCTTCGGAACGCTCTCCGTGCCGAAGGCCATGGCCGCGATGGCCTGCGCGCCGCCCATCTTATAAATCTCATCCACCCCGGCGCTCCTTGCCGCCGCAAGCGTCACCGCCGGAATCTTCCCGTCCTTCCCCGGAGGCGTGGTCAGCACCACCTTCTTTACTCCCGCCACTCTCGCCGGAATCACATTCATCAGAAGGCTGGAAGATAAAGCCGCCCTTCCGCCCGGCACATACACACCGCTCTTTGCGATGGGCGTCACCTTCTGCCCCAGAATACTCCCATCTGGCTTATACTCAAACCATGAATTCCTCTTCTGCTTCTCATGAAAGGCGCGGATATTGGCCGCCGCCCGCTCCATGACCGCGTACAGTTTTGGGTCAACCGAGGCCACCGCCTCATCGATCTCCTGAGGAGTCACCCGAATCGTCTCCGCGGTCAGCTCACAGCAGTCACACCTCTTCGGGAGTTCAAAGAGAGCCTGGTCCCCCTTCTCACGCCCCTG
>JAJQCU010000403.1:0-1555 GCA_021202575.1 Lachnospiraceae bacterium | reverse complement strand
TCTCCTCATAGCTTCCGTAATTGTTGGGACTGCGCTTTAAAAGCGTATTCAATAAATCTTTACGGCTTTCCTCCGTAAGTATAATTTTCTTCATTTTTCCATTCTTCTCCCATTCAGTACATCCGACAACTCTCGGATCAGCCCCCGGATTCTCTCCGCCTCCATCTGCATGGACACCTGATTCACAATCAGCCTCGCCGACAGCGGACAGATCTCCTCCAGCACCACCAGCCCGTTCTCCCGAAGCGTGGACCCCGTCTCCACGATATCCACAATCACATCCGACAGCGACACCAGCGGTCCCAACTCCACAGATCCGTTCAGCTTGATCAGGTCCACCGTCTGATTCTTTTTATTATGAAAATAATCCCGGGCGATATTCGGATACTTGGTAGCCACCCGAATCCTCTCATGATTCTGCAAAAGTTCACGCGCCTCGGGCGGACCGCAGACACACATCCTGCAGGCGCCAAAGCCCAGATCCAGCACCTCGTACACCCTCCTGTTTTCCTCCAGAATGGTATCCTTTCCCACCACGCCCAGGTCCGCGGCTCCATACTCCACATAGGTGGGCACATCCGGCCCCTTCGCCAGAAAAAATTTCAGCCTCAGCTCCTCATTGACAAAAATCAGCTTCCGGGAGCTTTTATCGTCCATCTCCCGGCAGGTGATCCCAATCTGATTTAACATGGAGAGCGCCCTGTCCGCCAGGCGGCCCTTGCCCAGGGCGAATGTCAGATATCTGTCAGAACCCATTTGCCACCTCCCCGGTCAGCACCACTCTCTTCCCCCGGCCCCGAAGCGAAGCCGCTTCAGCCAGAGCCTTCAGATAAGTTTCTTCATAATTATATGTCAGTGTCAGCACCTCATCCGCCGCCGGAACCGCCGCCTTCTGATAATCCAGCGCCTCCATCACATCATCCACAACCACGGCAAAGCCCACGGCCGCCGCGTCCTTTCCAAAATAATGGAGCAGCCGGTCATAGCGCCCTCCCTTCACAATGGCGTCCCCCACACCATAGGAATACGCCTTGAAAATAATGCCCGTGTAATAATGATATTTGCTCAGAAGGCCCAGATCATAGGAAACATACCGGTCCACGCCGCCGGCCTTAAGAATCCGCGAGAGCGTCTTAAGCCTGTCCAACGCCGCCAGGGAACGGGCATTGTGCGCCAGCTCTCTTGCAAGACCCAGATCGGTCACTGTGCCAAACAAATCTGTGACCTTTAAAAGAGCCCGCTTCACATCCTCCGAAATATCAAAGGGAGATAAAAGCTCCTCCGCCGCGAAAATATTTTTGGCGGAAATGGCCTCCCGCAGCGCAATCTCCGTCTCCGGATCAAGCCCGGCCTCCTCGCACAGTCCCTTAAAATACTCCATATGCCCCACGGAAACCTGAAAATTCTCAAGGCCGCAGGCTTTCAGCACCGATACCACCAGCGTTATAATCTCCGCGTCCGCCTGTACGGAGCCATCCTGCAAAAGCTCCGCCCCCATCTGGGTCACCTCCTGCAGCTTCCCCTGCAGGCTCTTCACATTGGTGAAGGTTTTCCC
>JAJQCU010000399.1 GCA_021202575.1 Lachnospiraceae bacterium | reverse complement strand
CGTGCTTGCTGCGGCGGGGAGGCCGCTGCTGCCTTCGCAGACGCTGTGGTACCATAAGGTGTTGCCGGAGGACTTTTTGAAGGAAGCTCCCCAAAACGGCAGACTGCTGCTGCATTTCGGGGCGGTGGATTTTGCCTGTTGTGTGTATGTGAATGGCGTTAAGGTTCAGAGCCTGGAGAATGGCGGGAAATGGTATGAGAATCCTGTGGCAGATGTTTCAGCCGGGGAAGCCGATGGCGCCGGTTGTGAAAGCGGCCTGACCCACAGCGGCGGCTATACGCCCTTTACCGTGGATATTACAGACTGTCTGCTTCCGGGGCAGCAGGACAATCATATTTCTCTGGCGGTGCTGGACGCTTCCGATACCTCTTATCATAACCGGGGAAAGCAGACCCTGAAACGGGGCGGCATGTTTTACACGGCTCAGAGCGGAATCTGGCAGAGCGTCTGGCTGGAATGGGTGCCCGCGCTTTATATTCGCTCGGTAAGCGCAGAGCCGGATTTTGACAGGCGGCAGGTGAAAATTTCCGTCGCCATAAACGACACGCGGGCCATGAAGACTCCGGAAAAGGAGATTAAAATCAGGCTGAGCTGTGAGGGCAGGACTACAGTTTATACCTGGCCCCGCGGGAAAAGCAGCGCCGTTCTGATTTATCCTGTGGAGGAAATGCGGCCATGGACGCCGGGGGAACCTTATCTATATGAATATAAATTGATTTTGGAATGCGGAGAGGGACAGAGCGGTCCGCTCAGGACGGCAGAGACAGAAGGCGGAGTTTTTGGAAAAGCAGTCAGATCACAGGGCCGTGATGAGGTCCGCGGCATCTTTGGCATGCGCTGTTTTACGATTGAACGGGACGTGAAGGGTACTCCACGCTTTTGCCTGAATCATCGTCCGTACTTCCTGAATGGCGTGCTGGATCAGGGCTACTGGCCTGACGGTCTTTATACCGCGCCTTCAGAGGAGGCCCTGCTGCGCGATATCCGCACCATGAAACAATGCGGCTATAATCTGCTGCGCAAGCACATTAAGGTGGAATGCCAGCGCTGGTACTATCACTGTGACCGGGAGGGCATAATTGTCTGGCAGGATATGGTAAACGGCGGCGAGCCCATGAACATGCTGCTGGTCTGTTATCTGCCCACCGGCTTCCCGGGAATCGGCAAACTGATTCCCGACTCGCTTCACGGTCTTTTTCACAGAGAAAATAAGAATGGGCGCCGGGAATGGTACCGGGAGACCGCGGAGACCATCGAGGCGCTGCGCCCGGTGACGTCGCTGGCGGTCTGGGTAGCCTTCAACGAGGGCTGGGGCCAGTTCGCTTCCCGGAAGGCGACCGCGTTTATCCGTGGCAGGGATCCTTCCCGGCTGATCGTTTCCGCCAGCGGCTGGTTTGACCGGGGCGCCGGGGACTTTCTGAGTGAGCACAATTATTTTCACAGGCTGGAGTCGAGGCAGGATAAGCGGGGCCGGGCCTGGGTGCTGTCGGAATACGGCGGCTTCGCCCATCATGTCAAAGGGCACAGCTTTACAGACCGGATTTATGGGTATCGGAAATATGACACCCCGGAGGATTACCGCGAAGCGGTCAGGGCGCTGAAAGCGGAGATTGACGCGCTCTGGCTGCAGGGACTTTCCGCCGCGGTCTACACCCAGGTCAGCGATGTGGAGGAGGAGGTCAACGGGATCATGACCTACGACCGGAAGGTCTGCAAGCTGTCACAGGGAAAAAGGGAGCAAAAAGACCCGCGGGTCCTGAAAAAAGGAGCCCGCGGGTCAGAACAGGCCTGAAATGAGAATGTTTTTCACTCGTAAATAATTTTTGGCGCCTTGCGGATCACAATTTTCCAGCTGGTGCCGGTACCCACGTTGTAGGCTCTGGAAAAGCTGCCCTGATTGATGGCCACCGCCATGCAGTCCAGACTGTTGACATACAGCAGGGGCTCGCCGATACAGACGTCGGCAAAGCTTCTGGCGTAGGTCATGATATATTTGTAGATGGTGCGGGTCTGGTTGGAGATGGCAATTTCCACCCGGTCGCCGTGCTTTACGTCCAGATTCAGAAAGGTTTCCCGGGGAATGTTGGTCCACAGGCTTCCGAAACGCACATCCAGCACATCGATAATGCCGGTTACCTTATCGTGCTCCAGTACCGGGGGAATGGTGGGAAGCTCCACCACATCCTCAGGCGGCATCTGGGGACCTACCCCCTCAAAATCAATGATGCCGGCGGCCAGCCTTGCGCCGCAGTAAGCGTAGATATCCCGCCCGTGGAAGGTGTAGCTTTCCCCGGAATTGGGCAGACGGTTTACCGACTCGTCGATCATGCGGGCCTCCCGGATGCCGATCAGCTTTTTGACGTGGGTCAGGGTGCCGTTGTCCGGCGTGACGATATAGTGGCCGCTCGCGGTTTTGACCACAATGCTCTTCCGGTCGCTTCCCACGCCGGGGTCCACCCCGCTGACGAATACCGTTCCCTCCGGCCAGTAGGTTACCGTCTGGATCAGCCGGTAGGAAGCCTCCCAGATATCATACTGAGGAATTTCGTGGGTCAGGTCGCGGACGTAAAGCTCCCGGTCCACGCCGAAGGCCACCCCGTACATGGCGCTGACCGCCCCGTCGCAGGTGCCGAAATCTGTCTGTAATATCAATGCGTGTCTCATGAATCTGCCTCGCTTACTATAGACTGAAAAACTGAGATTATTTTATCAATCCGCGGGAGGATATGCAAGCCCTGTTTTTGAAGAGTAAATTTTGTTCCAGAATGGTGGTTACATCGAAATTTATTCGATAAAAAAGAGACAACCCTGTATTCGATAAAAAAAGGATTGACAATCCGGTCCTGTTGTGCTAGATTGGTCAATGAAGAGAAAGGGGCTCTTTTTTTTGTGCCCTAAAACGGGAACAGTGATAAAACAATATAGATTCGGAGGTAAGAACCATGAGAACAAGGATCACTCTGGCGTGCACCGAGTGCAAGCAGCGCAATTACAATACCACAAAGGACAAGAAGGCTCATCCGGACCGGATGGAGACAAAGAAATACTGCAGATTCTGCAAAAGACACACCGTTCATAAGGAAACCAAATAATCAAGCTTCCGGAGGTTTTTAGGATGAGCGAGAAGGTGGAAAAGAAAGCGGACAGGAACCCGGAGAAAAAGGCCAGAAAGCCGGAGAAGAAGCCAAAGAGCAGCTTTTTTAAGGGTGTAAAGGCGGAATTGAAGAAGATCACCTGGCCGGACAGAAACACCATAGTGAAGCAGTCGGCTGCCGTTATCAGCATTTCTGTTGTGGTGGGTGTGATCATCGCGGTGCTTGATATGATCATTCAGTACGGCATCAGTTTTATTATTGGATGAACAGGGGGGCAATATGGCAGAATCAGAAGCAAAATGGTATGTTGTTCACACCTATTCCGGCTATGAAAATAAAGTAAAGGACGGCATCGAGAGCACCATCGCCAACAGAAACTTAAGCGATGAGATCTGTGAGGTCATGATCCCCCTGGAGCAGGCGGAGGAAATCAAGGACGGCGTTACCAGACATGTGGAGCGCAAGATATTCCCGGGCTATGTGCTGGTCAAAATGGTCATGAATGACGATACCTGGTTTGTCATCCGCAATACCAGGGGAGTAACGGGCTTTGTGGGGCCGGGAAGCAAGCCGGTGCCGCTGTCGGAGACCGAGATGCGGGCTCTTGGCATTGCCGGCGAGGTGGAACAGAAGGTTACAGTGGACTTCGAGGAGGGCGACAGCGTTGTCGTCATCGCCGGCGTGTGGAAGGACGTGGTCAGCGTGGCCAGAAAGGTGGACCTTGGCAAGCAGACTGTGACCATCACCGTGGACATGTTTGGAAGAGAGACGCCGGTGGACGTCGCCCTGGCGGACGTCAGAAAGCTGAAGTAAGTGTGAGGTTTGTTTATTTTTCGCCCCGCGGGGTGTTAAGATAAAGAGTCAGAAGTTCCGTTTTACGGAACAGTGGGAGCGGGGAAGGTAAGACTCCGCGCCAGCAACCACATTTTATAGGAGGTGCCATTATGGCAAAGAAAGTAACAGGATATATCAAATTACAGATTCCTGCTGGCAAGGCTACACCAGCGCCGCCGGTAGGCCCTGCATTGGGCCAGCACGGCGTCAACATCGTTGAATTTACCAAGCAGTTCAACGCCCGTACAGCCGACAAGGGTGATCTGATCATCCCGGTTGTCATCACAGTTTATGCGGACAGAAGCTTCAGTTTCGTTACCAAGACTCCGCCCGCGGCAGTTCTGTTAAAGAGAGCCTGCAACATCAAATCCGGCTCCGGCAAGCCCAACAAGGAGAAGGTTGCCACGATCTCCCGGGACAAGATCAGAGAGATCGCGGAGATGAAAATGCCTGACCTGAACGCGGCAAGCGTGGAGGCGGCCATGAGCATGATCGCCGGTACTGCCCGCAGCATGGGTATCGAAGTAAAGGATTAATGAAAAAATGGGAGACAGGAATTGTCGTTTGAACCACAGGAGGTAAAGAATGAAACACGGCAAAAAATATGCGGAGGCCGCAAAGCAGATTGACAGAACGGCCGCTTATGAGCCCGCGGAGGCGATTGCGCTGGTAAAGAAGACCGCACCCGCGAAATTTGACGAGACAGTAGAGATCCATCTGAGAACAGGCTGTGACGGACGTCACGCTGAGCAGCAGGTTCGCGGCGCGGTGGTTCTGCCCAATGGAACAGGCAAGAGTGTCCGCGTTCTGGTATTCGCGAAAGGCGACAAGCTTGCGGAGGCGCAGGCGGCGGGAGCTGATTTTGTGGGAGGCGATGAGCTGATTCCGAAGATCCAGCATGAAGGCTGGCTGGATTTTGACAAGGTGGTGGCTACCCCTGATATGATGGGCGTGGTTGGCCGTCTTGGTAAGATCCTTGGCCCCAAGGGCCTGATGCCTAATCCGAAGGCAGGCACAGTGACCATGAATGTGACTCAGGCTGTGAAGGAACTGAAAGCCGGTAAGATTGAGTACAGGCTGGATAAGACCAACATCATCCACTGCCCCATCGGAAAGGTATCCTTCTCCGAGGAAGCCCTTATGGAGAATTATAATGTGCTGATGGATGCCATTACCAAGGCAAGGCCCAGTGCGCTGAAGGGCCAGTATCTGAAGAGTGTGACCGTAAGCTCTACTATGGGCCCCGGTGTGAAGATCAGCACCGCGAAGTATTCATGAGAAAGCCCGTGGCATCACACAAATAAAAAATAAACACGGGTTTACCGCGCGTGGCGCCGCTGATATTATAACCAATGGCGGCGTCAGCCGCCGACAAATCAGCCGAAGACAGCAGGTACCGGTGCGTTGGGTTTTCAGCGCACAGAAGTGTAAGCGAGCAATCCGCCTGCCGAGGAAAGAGTATGGATAAACGGTCTCTCCCTGTCTTCACGGGGAGATTTTTATTTCTATATTATGATCTCTTTCGGCAAAATCTATAAGGAGGTAAACAAATGGCGAAGGTTGAACTGAAACAGCCGATTGTTGCGGAGATTTCCGAGACTGTCAGGGACGCGCAGAGCGTTGTCCTTGTGGATTACAAGGGACTCACCGTTGAGCAGGATACCCAGCTGCGCAGAAAGCTTCGTGAGGAAAACATCAGCTATAAGGTGTACAAGAACACGCTGATGAATTTCGCTTTCAAGGGCACGGATTTTGAGCAGCTTGCCCCGTATCTGAACGGACCCAGCGCAATCGCGGTATCTTCTGCGGACGCGACCGCTCCGGCCCGCGTGATCACGGACTTTGTCAAGGCCAATAAGCTGACAAATCTGGAGATTAAGGCCGGCGTTGTGGAGGGACAGGTTTATGACGCGGCAGGAATGCAGTCAATCGCTTCCATCCCGTCAAGAGAGGTACTGCTCTCCAGACTGCTTGGATCCATGCAGTCCCCGATCGCGAACTTTGCCCGCGTGGTGAAGCAGATTGCGGAGAAGAACGGAGAGCCCGAACCCGCGGCAGCACCTGCAGAGTAAGATGTCCGTATTTTTATTGTTTCGTATTGAAGATGGCAAATCATTATTAATTGGAGGTAAATGAAATGGCTAAGTTAACAGCACAGGAACTGATCGATGCTATCAAAGAGATGACAGTATTAGAGTTAAACGAATTGGTAAAGGCCTGCGAGGAAGAGTTCGGCGTATCCGCTTCCGCGGGTGTCGTCGTAGCGGCAGCCGGCCCCGCTGAAGAGGTTGAGGAGAAGACGGAGTTTGACGTAGAGCTGACCGAGATCGGCGACCAGAAGGTAAAGG
>JAJQCU010000208.1 GCA_021202575.1 Lachnospiraceae bacterium | reverse complement strand
TCGTCAGGGAACTTGTAAAACTTCCTGCAGAGACAGAGTGGGTGGAATTTAAGTGCAATAATAAAGATCCGGAAAGAATAGCAAAATATATTTCCGGATTAAGTAATGCGGCTGCCTTATGCGAACGTCCGAACGCATATATTGTCTGGGGCATTGCGGATGATACACATCAAATTGTTGGGACAGACTTTGAATACCGTAAAGCGCGTAAGGGAAATGAGGAACTGGAAGCATGGCTTACCAGAATGATTAACCCGAAAATCAGCTTCTATTTTTATGATGTGTTTATGGAAGATGGGAAAAAAGTTATCCTGCTTGAAATACCCTGTGCAGAAAAAGAACCGGTCAAATATGGCTCTCTTGCCATGATTCGAATTGGCAGTAATCTGAAGCCTCTGGTTGATTATCCGGAAAAAGAACAGGAGCTATGGAAACGCTTTGATACTACGGCTTTTGAACTTCGTACAGCAAAACATAATGTGTCTGAGGATGACGTAATACATTTGCTGGATTTTTCAAGATATTATGACATCATGCAGCTTCCGGTACCGAGAAATCGTGAAAGCATTATGGATGATTTCTGCCATGAAAAATTTCTGAAAAAGAATGATGCCGGAAATTATGATATTACCAACCTCGGTGTATTGATGATAGGAAAAAATATCAAAGATTTTGAAACATTGATGAAACGGGCTGTCAGGGTTATTCGATATAAAAATACAGACCGTCTGGATGGAATCAGTGAGAGGGAGTTTGCGTCAGGGTATGTTTTTTCTCACGAGGAAATTGTACAATATATCATGGCAGTGATTCCGCAGGAGGAGGTGATAGAGGGGACTGTACGTCATTCTGTATATGCATTTCCGGAGATTGCTGTTCGGGAATTACTCGCAAACATCATGATTCACCAGTCACTGGAACAGCGCGGTACAAGCCCGATGGTGGAAATTTTCAGCAACCGGATTGAATTTTCCAATACGGGCGCACCTCTAGTGGATGTCAATCGCATGGTAGACACTGTGCCGGTTTCGAGAAATGAGAATATGGCAGGGTTTATGCATAAATGCGGCATCTGTGAAGAACGCGGAAGCGGTTATGATAAAGTGATTCGCGCTACCGGGAAAAATAAATTGCTTGCGCCGATGATAATTAACCAGAGCAACCAGTTCACAAAAGCGGTTATGTTTTCAAAAATACCATTTGATATGATCACAAAAGAGGACCGAATCCGTACATGCTATATGCAGGCCTGTTTAGCATATGTGGAGTTTGGCTCCATCAGTAATTCGGATATAAGAGAGCTGTTTGATCTGGGGGATAAAGACAGAGTAAAGGCATCCAGAATTATAAAAGATACAATGACTGCCGGACTGATAAAACCGTTGGATCCGGATACCGCACCAAGATATATGAAATATATCCCTGCGTGGGTGTGATTTAAGTTTCACTAAGTTTCAATATGATTTGAAAATGGCTGTGCATTTTACCAAAAGCGGGCTGTTTTGCATGATTTGGCAACAAAAATGCCTGATTTTTAAGTTTCACTAAGTTTCATCCTGATTAGAGCTCAGGTTTCTGATAAAATGAATTCAAATTTGACAGATCTTACATATCATCACAGGAGGTACCAAAGATGGGTATTGTCGTCATCGGAGCCGTCTTCGTCGACATTAAAGGCTTCCCTAAGGATAATTATATCCCCACCGGCCGAAACGCCGGTTCCATCGAATACATCCACGGCGGCGTCAGCCGCAATGTGGTGGAGAATATCGCGAACGTAGAGCTGCGTCCCACCTTCGTCAGTCTGGTGGACAATACCGCCATGGGCGCGGATGTGGTTCACAAGCTGCAGAGGCATAAGGTCAACACGCAATATATTCGCACGGTTCCCCAGGGCATGGGTACCTGGCTGGCGGTCTTCGACACTACCGGCGATGTGGCCGGGTCCATTTCTCAGCGCCCCAATCTGATGCCGATTTTAAAGACTCTGGAAAAACACGGGGATGAAATCTTTGAGAAGGCCGACTCCGTTGTGGTGGAGATTGATATACACAAGGAAATTGTCAAAAAAGTCTTTGAACTGGCGGAAAAGTATCACAAAAGAGTCTACGCCATTGTCTCCAACATCAGTATCGCCATCAAGCGCAGGGATTTCATCAAACAGCTGGACTGCTTTGTCTGCAATCAGCAGGAGGCCGGGATTTTGTTTGCGAAGGATTACAGCAATATAGAGCCGGAGCAGATGGAGGACGCGCTGGCCGAGCAGGTCAGAAACGCCCAGATCAAGGCCATGGTGGTGACCATGGGCAGCAAGGGCAGCGTCTATGTGGACCAGGAAGGCCACAAAGGCTTCTGCCCGGCCATGAAGGTTCAGGTCAAGGACACCACCGGCGCCGGGGACGCCTTCTGCTCCGGCTTGGTCATCGGCCTGACCTATCATAAGACCCTGCAGGAGGCCGTGGAAATCGGCACCCGCCTGGCCGCCTCCGTGATTGTCTCCAGCGAGAACGTCTGCCCCCGTTTCCTTCCCAGGGAGCTGGACATCGATATCGATGTGCCTGATGACGTCCTAACGGAAGAAGCATGACGGAAAGGTCTTTGCCTGTGAGAGGGAATTGCCTCTTCCTCCAAAATACAGACGGAGGAAATATAATTTGACTTGCAAAAAACAGATACATTCTGTATGATACAGAATAGTTGTCAGCGAAGCAACGTTGTGAATTAAAATACTGGATTTTTGTGTGTTAAGCGCAGAATGTCCTGTGAAAGTCAATAGGAATTGCCGGCGAGCAGGAGAAAGCGTCTGATAAAAAATAAGGCGATTTTAGCTAGAATAGCATGAGCCGTTTTTTTATCAGACGCTTTCTCCGGAAATCGCCATAACCTGATTTACAGCTTACCCAAATTATCAAAGGAGCACTCCATGCCAAAACGAACCGACATCAACAAAATCCTCATCATCGGCTCCGGCCCCATCATCATCGGCCAGGCCTGTGAATTCGACTACTCCGGCACCCAGGCCTGCAAGGCCCTGCGGAAGCTGGGGTACGAGATTGTCTTAGTCAACTCCAACCCGGCCACCATTATGACAGATCCCGAGATGGCTGACGTGACCTACATCGAGCCCCTGAACGTGGAGCGCCTGGAACAGATCATAGCAAAAGAGCGCCCCGACGCCCTTCTGCCGAACCTGGGCGGCCAGTCCGGCTTAAACCTCTGCGCCGAGCTTTCCAAGGAAGGGATTCTTGACAAATACCATGTCCAGGTCATTGGCGTTCAGGTGGACGCCATTGAGCGGGGCGAGGACCGGATTGAATTTAAAAACGCCATGAATGCTTTAGGCATCGAGATGGCCAGAAGCGAGGTCTCTTACAGCGTGGAAGAAGCCCTGGCCATCGCGGACCGGCTGGGTTATCCGGTGGTGCTGCGCCCGGCTTACACCATGGGCGGCGCCGGCGGCGGCCTGGTTTATAATAGAGAAGAGTTAAAAACCGTCTGCGCCAGAGGCCTGCAGGCCAGCCTGGTGGGCCAGGTTCTGGTGGAGGAATCAGTCCTCGGCTGGGAGGAGCTGGAGCTGGAGGTGGTGCGCGACGCGGACGGCAATATGATCACGGTCTGCTTCATTGAAAATATCGACCCCATGGGCGTCCACACCGGAGACTCCTTCTGCGCGGCCCCCATGCTGACCATCTCCAAAGAGGTGCAGGAGCGCTTACAGGAGCAGGCATACCGTATCGTGGAGTCGGTTCAGGTCATTGGCGGCACCAACGTTCAGTTTGCCCACGATCCGGTAAGTGACCGCGTTGTGGTCATCGAGATCAATCCCCGGACATCCCGCTCCTCGGCTCTGGCCAGCAAGGCCACCGGCTTTCCCATCGCCATGGTGTCCGCCATGCTGGCGGCGGGTCTGACATTAAAGGACATCCCCTGCGGCAAGTACGGCACTCTGGATAAATATGTCCCGGACGGCGATTATGTGGTGATCAAGTTTGCCCGCTGGGCCTTTGAGAAATTCAAGGGTGTGGAGGATAAACTGGGTACCCAGATGCGCGCCGTGGGCGAGGTCATGAGCATTGGCAAGACCTACAAGGAAGCTTTCCAGAAAGCGATCCGTTCTCTGGAAACAGGCCGCTACGGCCTGGGACACGCCAAAGATTATGACCGGAAATCAAAAGAAGAGCTCTGCCGTATGCTGGCGACACCCTCCAGTGATCGTCATTTCATCATGTATGAGGCGTTGCGCAAGGGCGCAACCGTGGAGGAAATCTATAACCTGACCTACGTCAAGAGATATTTCATTGAGCAGATGAAGGAGCTGGTGGAAGAGGAGGAAGCGCTGGCAAAATCAAAAGGCAGCCTGCCAGACGATGAGGCTCTGACCCGGGCCAAAAAGGACGGCTTTTCCGATAAATACTTAAGCCAGATTCTGGATGTTTCCGAGGATGAGGTGAGAGAGCGCCGCCTGGCCCTTGGCGTGGAGGAAACCTGGGAGGGCGTTCATGTCAGCGGTACGTTGGACAGTGCTTATTATTATTCCACCTACAGTGGTGAGGATAAAAATCCCATCCGCACAGACAGGCCCAAGGTCATGATCCTGGGCGGCGGCCCCAACCGCATCGGCCAGGGCATCGAGTTTGACTACTGCTGTGTCCATGCCTCCCTGGCTTTGAAAAAGCTGGGCTTTGAGACCATTATCGTCAACTGCAATCCGGAGACGGTTTCCACTGATTATGATACCTCCGATAAGCTGTATTTTGAGCCGCTGACGCTGGAGGATGTGCTCAGCATTTACCAGAAAGAACAGCCGGTGGGTGTGATCGCCCAGTTCGGAGGACAGACTCCCTTAAATCTGGCTGCTGACCTGGAAAAGAACGGCGTGAAAATCCTCGGTACCTCCCCGGCGGTGATCGACCTGGCGGAGGACAGGGACCAGTTCCGCGCCATGATGGAAAAATTAAATATTCCCATGCCTGAGTCCGGCATGGCCACCACGGTGGAGGAGGCTCTGCGGATCGCGGGTGAGATCGGATATCCGGTGATGGTGCGTCCCTCCTACGTGCTGGGAGGCCGGGGCATGGAGGTGGTCTATGATGACGAGAGCATGAAGTCCTATATGGCGGCAGCCGTGGGCGTCACCCCGGACAGGCCCATTCTCATTGACCGTTTCCTGAATCACGCCATGGAGTGCGAGGCGGACGCCATCAGCGACGGCGCTCACGCTTTTGTGCCGGCTGTCATGGAGCACATTGAGCTGGCGGGGATCCATTCCGGGGACTCAGCCTGCATTATTCCCTCGGTTCATATTTCGGAGGAAAATCTCCGTACCATCAAGGACTATACCAAAAGGATCGCGGAGGAGATGCATGTCCGCGGGCTGATGAATATGCAGTATGCCATTGAAAAGGGTGTGGTTTATGTGCTGGAAGCCAATCCCCGAGCCTCCCGCACCGTGCCGTTGGTCTCCAAGGTCTGCAATATCCGCATGGTGCCCCTTGCCACGGACATTATTACATCGGAGATTACCGGACGTCCATCGCCGGTACCCGCCTTAAAAGAGCAGGACATCCCCTATTATGGCGTGAATGAAGCGGTGTTCCCCTGCAACATGTTCCCGGAGGTGGCCCCCCTGTGAGGGCCGGAGATGCGGTCCCCCGGCGAGGTGCTGGGACTTTCCACCTACTACGGCGAGGCCTATTACAAAGCCCAGGAGGCCACGCAGACCAGACTTCCCCTGAAAGGCAGCGTGCTGATTTCCGTGAATCGCAGGGATAAGGCGGAGGTGGTGGAAATTGGCCGCCTGTTTGCGGAGGACGGATTCAAAATTTATGCTACGGAGCATACCTGTGAGCTTCTGCGGGAAAACGGAGTGGACGCCATTTATGTGAAAAAGCTTCACGAGGGCCGTCCCAATATTCTGGATATGGTCAGCAACGGACAGATTGATCTGATGGTCAATTCCCCAGCGGGAAAGGATAGCGCGTTCGACGACAGCTATCTGCGCAAGGCCGCCATCAAGGCGAAGATTCCCTACATCACCACCATTGCCGGAGCCAGAGCGGCTGCCAGGGGAATTAATTATGTGAATCAGCACGGCAGCAGTGAGGTAAAGTCCTTGCAGGAGATCCATGCACTGATCAGGAATAAAGCATAAACCTTGCAGAAAAGCAGGAAGCAGTATTTCAGAAAAACTAAGGCGAAGATTAACGACAGTTTTTCGCCGTGCTTTTCTGAAATACTGTTTCCGGAAACTGCAAAGATAAACTTAAATTTTATACAAAATGATATGATAAGGAAAAGCATATGGCAATCTTCAATAGATTTCAGGCTATTCGCCCCGCGGACGGATTGG